>JAKAVH010000261.1 GCA_021827545.1 Thermoplasmata archaeon | reverse complement strand
GTTCCTCCCCTTGGCGCGGAAGGTTCGGGGTGGCGTGTCGCCCGTGCGACGTTGGACGACCTGGACGACGCCGTCGTACTCTTCGATCGATACCGTCAGTTCTACCGTCAACCGCGCGACCCTACCGGTTGTCGGGAGTTCCTTTCCCGTCGCCTCGCGAGGGACGAGTCGCTCGTCTACCTCGCGCATTCGGGAACCGAAGCGGTCGGACTCCTCCAGCTCTACCCCACGTTCTCGTCGATCACGCTGCAACGACTGTGGATCCTCAACGACCTCTACGTCCTGCCCGAACACCGAAGGTTGGGTGTGGCGAGCGAACTCTTGCGCGTCTCCCAGGAGCTGGCTCAGGAGACCTCTTCGGCCGGTGTGATCTTGGACACCGCCGTCGACAACCCCGCGCAGAAGCTCTACGAGGCCCGGGGATGGAAACTCGATCGGGAGTTCCTGCATTACGAGTGGAGCCCTCCGAGGTAAGCGCGCGCCGGGGCGCATCCGACGCGCGGCCCCCTCCCGCAGGGCCATTGGGCACACTCCGGTCACGACACGGAGCGCGAACCGAACGCTCCGTCCCATACGCACAGGGATAACTACGAGCGGCCCGCTCCGCGAGCCCGGGACGCCACGAGACGCTGACCCCGCGGCTCGGCCGGCGGGAGTGGTCGCCGCTCTCGATACCGATTATCAGGATGCGGTCGCACGCAACGACCCGGACGCGATGGGGCGGATCCTCACCGAGGACTTCGTCCTGATCTCGAGCACGGGCCGGACCCTCACCCGAGACGACCTGCTCGCAGAGGCCCGGGGAGGCCGTGTTCGCTACGAGCAGCAGGACGACACCGACCGGACCGTGCGCGTGTGGGGCGACACCGCGGTCCTTACCGCGCTCTTGTGGGCGAAAGGCACCGAGGACGGCCGACCGTTCACGGACCGAGTTTGGTTCAGCGATACCTATGCCCGGCTCGACGGTCGCTAAAGGTACGTGCGGGGGCATGCCTCGGGTCGTCTCCCGTGGCCCGAGTGAGCCCTCGCGCGACCCCGAGGCCGGCCGACGCACCCGGGTCGGGTTCCGTCGGCACCGCGTTCGGGGGAGCGGGGAATCGCTCCCGCCGCCCTCGGCCCAAGCTTCGCGCGCTCCCGGTCGCCCGTCGCACTTCGGTTTCGGGGGAGCGCCGGCGCGCTCCGGAGCGGACGGACCACCCGTTCGGGGCACCGACCGGTCCGGGCCAATTAATCCTTGACGACTCCGGCGAAGGAGTACCGGGCCGCCTCCGCATGCGACATCAGGTGCTCGGTGATCTCCTTGGTGTTCAGCGTGTTAAACCCACAGACGAGGCAACGGTACAACATCAGCTCGCTTGGTCGGGATGTGACTCCGCCCACGGACGGTATGCCAGCCATCGGAGCGAGCCATGAGCGGGGGGAGGAAATACGTTTCGTCCGAGAGGACGCGTCCGTGGGCAAAGTCGGGTGGGCCGCGGCCCGGCGGCACCGGGGGCCGGCAAGTGTCTCAGTCGGTTCGGCGAGGAGGGGCACGTCCGAACGACTCGAGCCCGGGCTGAAGTCGGAGAAGGAAGGCAAGATCGCTGGCGCCGAGACGGAGGTCGCGCGCCTGGGTGTCGAGATACGGCGTGCGCTCCCGGTGCGCTTCGAGCCCGAGCTCGCGGCCGGCTTCGCGGTATTCCCAGGCGTGGGGTGGCAAGGAAGATCCCTCCGCGGAGGTCGACGTACCCCGCGGCAATACCGGAAGCGGCGGGTCCGCCAACCCCTCACATCTCACCCGTACCCCAAACGCCCTCCAGCGCTCTTCCGGCTCCATGACCGATCCCCAACCCACCCATTCCGCCCCTGTGCGGTGCCGTTGGAGGAACAGCACGAGGTCCCCGAGGTGCTTCCCCCGCGACCGGGCGCTTCCCCAAAGGCCGACCTTGCCGGGGCGTAGGGCCCGGGCGATCCGCTCGTCCTCGTAGCCCACGAAGATCCACGCCGCGACCCCGACCGGTCCGGCCTGGGCGAGCTCCATCAGGCTCTTCGGGGGATGGAGATCCCCGACCGAATCGACGCCCTCTGATGGGGTCATTCTCTCGTCCTCGCGCCACACGCCACGTCACGATCCCGCGCTGCGGGCGACGGCTTCCGCATTCCTGGGCCGGGGTCCCACGACGCAGGCGGCGGCCCTCGAACGCCTGCGCCGGCTCCGCGCGGAGCGCGTGGTCGGGCGGCGCGGATCTTCCGGGTAGCGTGCGCATGCCCGGCGCCGGCGAGACCCGGTCTCCGCCGATCGAGCCGCGGGTCCCTGAACCCTGCCCGTGCAGCTATCAGGTCCGACGCCGGCACCGTCTCTCTCCGATGCTTTCAGCCCACGGTTCCTCAAATAGGTCAGGGGGCCACCGCCCGCGAGAGTCTCGGAACCTCCCGCCCTGCCCTGGTTCCACGACTGGAGCATCCCGAACTCGGGGATCACCGCGAGGTCCGTGCCGGGGTTCGGGGCACTAGTCTTCGGACGGCAGTGGGCGCGGCGGGGCGGAGAACACGAGTTACCGGGGCCCAGCCGCTCTCCTCCATCCCGCATCCCGGACCGGGGGTGGCGCGAAGCGTCTTTACGGTCGGGGGTCTCGGGATCGCGCTCTCTCCAGAGGTAACCCGCATGCCGAAGGTGTCCCTGCGCTACCGATTCCGTCAGCCGTTCCGAGCCCCGGCGAAGGCCGCGTACGCCTGGTGCACCGACTTCCGTCCGTCGGACGCTAAGATCTTTGGAGACCGGCGACTGCGCTCGGTGCGCGTGCTCGCGGCGGATGCTGTGGTGATGACGGACGTGACCTATCCCTCCGGACGACGCACTCGGATTCAACGGCTGGTCCGGCTGTTTCCGGAGGAGCTATCGTGGACCAATACGCATCTCAACGGACCCTACCGTCACTCCCAGTTCTGGTACCGGATCGTTCCGGACGGACCCCGCCGGAGCCATCTCGAATTTTCTGGGCTGAAGATCGAGACCCATGCTCGCCCGCTCTCCGCGCGGGAGGTCGGGCGGCTCGCCGCGGCGAACCGACGGTCCGATGCGGCGACCTGGAGCCGGCGGCTGGGCCCCGCCCTCGACCAGGACCTTGCCCGCACGGGCAAGTCCCGTCGTCGGTAGTCCACCGCGCCGGCGTCGTCCCCGGTCGGGGGTAGCGCGCGCTGTTCTCCCCACGGGGGAGCGCCCGCCGCCATAGATACCCGGATCGCCCCCCGACTCCGCGCCGGGTCAACCCTCTTTGAGCGAGCGCTCAAGCCCCGTGCTGCGGAATGTGGTCGCGAGACCATGACCGAACCGGAAACCCAGAAGCTCGTCATCGTCGTCACGCACGGCTCGGAATATCCGGAGATCGCGACCCTGCCGTTCGTGGTCGGAAACGCGGCACTGGCGATGGAGGCGAGGGCCACGATCATCCTCCAGTCGAACGCGGTCGAGCTGGCCACGAAAGGGATCTACGAGCACGTTTTCGCGGGGGGCTTCGATCCCCTTCAGAAGCTCGTCGCCACTTTCCTCGAGAACGGGGGGACGCTTCTTGCGTGCATTCCGTGCCTCGAGCATCGAAAGATACCGGTCGACCGCCTTCTCGAAGGGACCCAACCGGTGAAGGCCGGCCGCGTGGTGGTCGAGCTGCTCGAGGCGAGCTCGGTGGTGAGCTACTAGACCGCCGCCGGTCGACCCGCGGACTCCCACCGTCATGCGCGCCCGCCGAAGGGGACGCGAGCCCCCGGGCCGGCACGGTGGTGAGCGGGGCCCGCCGAACCCGAAGTTCGGGGGCTACGTCGGCCGGTATTCGCTCCCCGATTCGTGATGGGGGATGCTGGCCGCGGCGCCAGCCAAGACTCGTCGGTCGCCCGGCGGCCGCAGGATGGGCGGCTTCCCGGCCCCCTGCCGGAAAGCTCTCGCCGGGAGCCGGTGCGACTACCGTCGCTGGTCGCCCTCTAGCAAGGAGCGCACCTCGGGGCGGGACAGCTCGTTGCGGACATACGCGAGCCGCGTCTTGATGGTGACATCCTGCCCGAACCGACGGGCGATCTCCTCGACGCCGCGCAGCCGGTGCGAGCCGAGGCCGTCGATCACATTGGTGACGATCTTCTCCGCGTAGGCTTTCCAGCGCTTGGTCAACAGGCGGGTGTACCAGACCATCTCCGGCGTAGCGTAGGCAATGCCGTCGACCTCCGTGGAGGCCTCGTGCAGCAGGTAGTCGAAGAACTCCTCACCACTGCGCGGACCCGAGAACAGCACCGCGTTCAGCACGTCGAGTGGCACGCCTCCCAAGGACCGGATCCGAAAGCGCGCGAGCTTCCCGTCCTTCCAGTCGAAGGTGAGCTCCGGGTCTTGCTGGAGACGAAGGACGGTCCGGTCGAAATCGGCGGTCGCCACGAGCACGTCCACGTCGTGGGTCGCCGTGGCCGCTTCTCGGGCCACGGCCTGACCTCCGACCACGACGTACCGGATCTGTGACCGACGGAGGATCGAGTCCGCTCCCGCGACCTCGGGTTCGGTCACGGGTGGCCCTCGGGGGGGGGATTGTTCCGCTCGATCCATTTCAGCTCCTCCTGGGCGAGCGCTTCGCCGATCCGCGGTATCGCCGGGGCGAGTTCCTGTAGACGGACCTTGGTCGCCGGTCTCTCGAGCCCTTCGTTGCGGACCCGCCGGTAGAGTTCATGAGGGTCGATCCGCCCACGGTTCCGCACTGCGACCATGCGCGCGGCCAAGGGGTCGAAACGAAGGAGCAGCGCGACGAGCTCGACGACCCCGGGCTCCCGGAGCGCCTCGGAGTCCCGGACCGGGAGGATGCGATACTCCGATTCCACCGCCGATCGGAGTTCCTCGGGCAGTACGAGCCAGGGACGAAAGCGCACGGCGTAGCCGGCCCGACTCACCAGCTCCGAGGTCAAGAGGAACGCCGGAACGTGGCGCCGGCGGAGGCGGTCGACGTCTTCGGCCGAGCGGACCCGGGGGCGCAGTTCCTTGTGGGGCCGGCCACGCGCGCGGCGCGACGGGAGGAGCATCTCGGCCGGGAGCGGCCGCTCGCCGGGCTCTCGTCTCAGGCTGGTCTCGAGTCTCATCCCGGGGTACCACTGGTTTTTAAGTATATATATTAAATTGCACGAGGGCCCACGGGTCGACGGCGCCGCGGTCACGATCTCACGGGCCCCGAGCGGAAGAGTATATCCGACCTTGGGACGGGAGGATGCCTAGCGTTTTTCTTCCCTTCCGGGCCCAGACTAGGTGGAAGAGCGGGGGTCCAGAAACCATGAAGCAAGGCCGGTTCGGAAGGCGCGCCCTACGGAGCGGAAGCGGATCGCGCGGGATGGCCGCGATGGCGGGGGCGGTGCTCCTGGCATCGGTGGCGGTCGTGATCGGAGGCGTCGGCTACGCCGTGCTCTCGGAGGTCGGGCATATGGGCGCGAGCACGTCGACGCTGCACAGCTGCTCGCCGCCCGGGATGCCGGAGTGCTCGGGGCACGGGAACAGCACCGCGAGCCCGACCGCATTGGGCGTCGGCGCGCCCAGGGACCGGTAGCGAGGAGCGCGAGGCGTGCGCTGTAGGGGGGTGATCGTTCGCGTCGGAGGCGGGATCGCTGAGGTGGAAGAAGGCGAGGTCGGGGGACCGCTTCCTGCGGGCGGCAGGGGACGGGAGGCCCCGGCCGGTACCGGGCCATCCGGAGGT
The DNA here is from genome assembly GCA_021827545.1 of Thermoplasmata archaeon. The sequence goes on along the minus strand of JAKAVH010000261.1, from coordinate 4,538 downwards.
GGGTGGTCTCTGGGTCACCCGAGCGACCTTGGAACGAGAAAGGGTAGGGCGATCCACGGAGCGACTCCCCCGGCGCGCCGACCGTCGTCCGAAGGGTGTAAGGCGCTTGCGGAAGGTTCAATAAGCGGAATCTGTTCTTGGAGCCAATTCTGGGCGTGATGAAACCTCGGTATATCGTGGCCGGCATCCTGATCGTCATCCCGATCGCCGTGTATCTGTCGATGCCCACCTACGATAAGGCCACCCCCGCGCTCGGGGGTCTGCCGTTCTTCTACTGGTGGCAGACGCTCTGGCTGGGACTCTCCGCGCTGCTGTTCTTGGTGGCGGCCGTCCTGATCGACTGGGGCGCACCGAGCGCGCCGACGAAATCGGAGTGAGCTGCCGTGTGGGACAGCGCCTCTTGGATCGTCTTCCTCACGCTCTTCGCGGTCTTCGCGGCGCTGGGCTTCGGGGCAGCCTTCTGGCGCAGGGGGGACCTGCGCACGATGCACGAGTGGGCCCTCGCGGGACGTCGGCTGGGCACTTGGCTGATGTTCTTCCTCGTGGGGGCGGACCTGTATACGGCGTATACATTCATCGCGGTCCCCTCCTCCGTGTACGCGAAGGGGTCGATCTTCTTCTATGCCGTGCCCTACGTGGCGATCACCTTCGGCATCGCGTTGCTCGCGATGCCCCGGATCTGGGAGATCTCCCGTAAGAAGGGTTACATCACCGCCTCCGACCTGATCAAGGACCGATTCAACAGCCGTTCCCTGTCGATGATGGTCGCGGCGACCGGCATCGTCGCAGAGCTGCCGTACATCGCCCTGCAGATCGTGGGCATGCAGGCGGTGCTCGTCGCGATGCTCTCGGGCACCTCGGACGCGAGCACGGTCAGCGAGGTGGCGTTGGTCATCGCCTTCCTGATCCTGGCCGCGTTCACGTGGACGAGCGGGCTCCGCGGCGCCACCCTCACGGCCGTGATGAAGGACGTGCTGATCTTCATCACCGTGATCGCGGTGATCGTGGTCGTCGCCAGCAAGGGGGACATCGCGGGCGCTTTCGCGGCGCACCCCGCGGCGGTCACTCTCCCGAGCAAGCTGTACAATGCGTACGGGAGCCTCTTCGTGATGAGCGCGCTGGCCCTCTATCTGTATCCGCACGCCGTGAACGGCGTTCTCAGCGCACAGAACAAGAAGATCCTGAGACGGAGCACGGCGATCCTTCCCCTCTACGGCCTGGGCCTCGCAGGACTCGCCCTGTTCGGCGTAATCATCTACGGTGTCCCCGCCGCGCTCGCCTACGTGCATACCTTCCCCGCGGCCTCGGCCGGCACCCAGGTCGTTCCCGGGCTCATCATCTACAGCCTCCCCGATTGGATGGTGGGCCTCGCGTTCCTCGGGATCTTCATCGGCGGCCTCGTCCCCGCGACGATCATGGCGATGTCGCAGGCGAACCTTCTGACCCGGAACATCATCAAGGAAGGTTGGAAGTCGATGCCACCGCACACCGAGACGAGGATCGCCAAGTGGTCCTCGGTCGTCTTCAAGTTCCTCGCGCTCGGGTTCGTCTTCGTGATCCCGTCGACCTACGCCATCCAGCTGCAGCTGCTCGGAGGGGTCCTCATCCTCCAGATACTTCCGGCGCTGTTCTTCGGGCTTTTTGCCGCGCGGCTCAACAAGTACGCGTTGATGGGAGGACTGGTCGCGGGGATCGGCTATGGCCTCTACCTGATGGAGTACGCGAACAACTATTCCTCCTGGGCGACCACCCTCTACAACACGCAGTTCGGTCTCCTGTACATCGGTCTCACGGCGCTCGCGGTCAACGTGGTGATCGTCCTCGTCGGGAGCGCCATCGCCTGGGCCGTCCAACGATCCCCCGCGCCGGCCCCCTCATCGAGCTCGGACTAGGGCGTCGCGACCGGGGGCGGGCGGGACGGGCAGCTTCCCGACCCCCGGTTTCCCTCGCGACCCGGGCCGAAACGGTCGCCGATCGAGCGGTCCTACGCTGGGGTGGTCGTCGACTCCAGCGAGCAAGGGATAAGGCGGACCGTGGTCGTCGGTGGCTCTCGAATGGTCTCGTCGGGTAAGGGACGGTCGGTCGCGCTCGCGGGCGCCCGTCGGCTTCGTCATCAGGATCGCGGCTCGGGCCGAAAGGTTCCGTCGGCTCGTCGCCGTGTCCAATGACCTCCGCGATCGAGGTCCGGGAGCTCACCAAGGAGTTCCCGGGGCACCGGCCCACGCCTTGGGCGTCCCCCGGCCCGCCCACCGTGGCGCTGGAACGGGCCTCGTTCGACGTGGCGCCGGGCGAGGTGTTCGCCCTGATCGGTCCCAATGGGGCCGGGAAGACCACGCTTCTCAAGCTGCTCTCGACGCTACTGATGCCGACCTCGGGAAGCGCCCGCATTCTCGGGTACGACGTGGTGAGGGACGAGGCGCGGGTGCGAGAACGCGTCGCGCTGGTTACGAACTCCGAGCGAAGCTTCTACTACCGGCTCACCGGATGGGAGAACCTCCGGTTTTTCTGCGGCCTTTACAATATGGGTCGCCACGAGGTGGAGGAGCGGGCCCGGCCGATCGCGAAAGCGCTCGAGCTGACCGACGCGGTGTTGGGTCGCCCCTACCGGACCTACAGCACCGGGACCCAGCGCAAGCTCCAGTTCCTCCGGGCGTTCATCCTCGACACTCCCGTGCTGTTCCTCGATGAACCGACATCGAGCCTCGATCCGGTGTCGGCCGAGGAGGTCCGCCGGATCGTGCTCACCGAGTGCCGGGCTCGCCGGCAGACCGTGGTGCTGAGCGCGAACAACCTGGTGGACGTCGAGCGACTCGCCGACCGGGTGGCGATGATCCAGCACGGACATCTCGAGGTCATCGGGCCCGCGCCTTCGGCCACGGAGGTCTCGTGCCTGCGTGTGATCGTTCGGGGTAGTGAGGCGCGCGTCGCCGCGACCGTGGCGCGATGGGCGAGCCGGCTCGACGCGTGGGCGGTCCTCCGCACCGAGGTGGAGGCGAAGGCGGGGCAGGTCGTGCTCCGGGTGTGGTCCTCGGACCTCCGACGGGCCATCGGTTCGGTCCTGGAGGCCTGCTGGGAGGACGGACTTGACGTCGAGCAGTTGGATCTGCGCCCCTTCGTCCTGGAAGAGGAGTTCCTGCGTCGGGTCGACGCCGATCCGTGGGAGTCCGAGGGGGCGGTCCCCTAGATGGCGGCCCCCGCGACCGTGAGATCGGCGTACGTGCGGCCGCCCGATCCCCGCTCGATTCTGAGGAAGCTGTACCTGTTCACGTACCTCCGCGGCTGGAAGGTCTGGGCGAGCTACCGGGCTCAGGTCGCGCTCACGATGGTGGGATGGTTGGTGCCGGTCTTCCTGTACTTTCTCCTGTCGGCGTTTCTCGGCGTGTCGGGCGGGAGCCTCCCCTCGCTCGACGGGGCCTCCTACCTCGACTTCTTCGTGGTCGGCCTCGCGTTCCAGGGCTTCGTCAGCAACCTGGTCGGCATGCTCGCTCAGCGGATCCGCTCGGAGCAAACGATGGGCACGCTCGAGCTGGTCTTCCTCTCTCCCACCAGCGCGGGAGGGGTGCTCCTCTACTCGTCGGTCTTCGGGATTCTCCTCAACCTGATCGCAGCCGTGCTCATCCTCGGGGTGGGGGTCGGCCTGTTGGGGGTGCACCCCAACGTCGACCCGGGGGTCGCGGTCCTGGCGACGGTCCTTCTCGCGGTCTCGTGTACCGGTCTCAGCCTGGTGGCCGTGTCGTTCATCCTCTGGACCAAGCAGGGCAATCCCGTCGCGATCTTCTTCACCACCTTCACTCAGTTCTTTGCCGGCGTCCTGTTCCCGATCTCGGTGCTGCCCCGTGCGATCCAGTGGCTCGCGTACTCGGTACCGCTCACGTTCGGGCTCGACGCGCTCCGGCCGGCCCTCCTCGCCGGTGCAACCTTCGCGACGGTGGCGCCCGACCTGGGCTGGATGGCGCTCTACTCGGTGATCACGCTCCCGCTGGGTCTCTGGTTGCTCGGACGGATGCTCCGTCTCACCAAGGAAGAGGGCACGGTCGCGACGTACTAACGCCGCCTTTCCACCCTGCCGACAGCGAGGTCGGATCGCGCGGGGACGGACCGCGCGGTCCTCCGTTCCCTTGGAGGTCCCCCCGCGAGCGGCGGCCTCGTCCTTCGGCGAGTACTATAATGCCCGAATGGGGTTACCGGGCTTGTGGTCGCTGTCAAAGTCGAGTTCGTCTACAGCGGACTCAGGGTCCGCAATCTCGCGCGGTCGCTGAGCTTCTACCGGAGGCTGGGTTTCCGCGTGCACCGACGGGGCGTGATGGGCCATGGGGGGAAGTGGGTCCAGCTGTCCTTTCCGGGGGCGGTGCAGCGGCTCGAGCTGAACTATTACCCGCGCTCGAACACGTTCTACGAACCGTTCCGGCGCGGCACCGAGTTCGACCATCTCGGGTTCCGGGTCACGGATATCGCTGCCTGGGAGGCGGAGCTGCGCCGCCGCAAGTTCCCCATCGTCGCCCGGATCCGCGAGGCGCGCGCGAACATCGTCTAACCGC
>JAKAVH010000006.1 GCA_021827545.1 Thermoplasmata archaeon | reverse complement strand
GTAGGCGGGCAAGAACCAGGTGAACCCGTTCGCGACGTTCTTCGCGATCGAGCAGATGGTCCGCTGGCTCGGCCAACGGCACTCCGATGCCCGACTCACCGGGCAGGCCGACCGGCTCGAGCGCGCCTTGGCCGCCGTGCTCGCGGGGGGTACTGCCCGCACCTACGATCAGGGGGGCCACGTCTCCACCAGCGCGGCCGGGGACCGGGTCGTCGAGGAGATCCGGGCGGGGCGGCGATGAGCGGTCGCCGGGTCGCGCTGGTCGGGGGTGCGTCCACCCGCTGGGGCGTGCGTTCCGCGACGTGGTCGGAGCTGGCCCAAGAGGTCGGCGCGGCGCTCTTCCGGGCCGTGCCCCGGCTCCGCGCCGAGGACGTAGATTCCCTGTTCGTCGGGGCGGCCGAGCCCGAGCGCTTCGCGTTCCAGTCGCACGTGGCGCCGCTCGCCGCGGAACAGATGGGCCTGCGGCCGCGGAACATCCTCCAGCGGACGGAGCTCGCTTGCGCGTCGGGACAATCGGCGATCCGATCCGCCTACGCCGCGATCGCCGCGGGTCTCTCCGAGGTTGCGGTCGCCGTGGGGGTGGAGAAGATGAACCTGCCTTCGATGAGCGAAGCGAACTCGGCCATGGGGTGCGTGATGGACCGCCCCTGGGACGGCCCCCACGGGGCGACCGCTCCCCCGTTCTTCGCGATGGTCGCGCAGCGCCACATGCTCGAGTACGGGACGACGGAGGAGATGCTCGCGGCCGTCTCCGAGAAGAACCACCGCTTCGCGAACTCGAACCCGAACGCGCAGTTCTACGAGAAGACGTTCCCCCGGGAGAAGCTCCTGCGGCTCCCCCTCGTCGCTCCTCCGCTGAGGCTCGGAGACTGTTCCTCCATGACGGACGGGGCTGCGGCCGTCGTATTGGTCGCCGAGGAACGGGTACGGGAGTACACCGACACCCCCGCATGGATCCGCGGTACAGGGCAGTACTCGAACTTTCACAACCTCGCCCACGCCGGCTCGCTCACGGACTGGGTCGGGCTCAAGCACGCCTCGCGCGAAGCGCTCGGCCGGGCGGGGATCTCCGTCCACGACCTCGACCTCGCGGAGGTCCACGACTGCTTCACGATCTCCGAGATCGTCGAGTACGAGGCGCTCGGACTCTGCCCTCCCGGTGAGGGCGGCCGTTTCGCCGCCGACGGACGGGGGGAGGTCGGGGCCGACCTCGTCGTCAACCCGCGCGGAGGTCTCCTCGGCTGCGGTCATCCGCTGGGGGCGACCGGTATCGCTCAGGCGCTCGAGGTCTTCCAGCAGTTCGCGGGCCAGGTCCCGGCACGCCGGCAGGCCCCGGACCCCGGCTGGGCGCTCGTGCACAATCTGTCCGGGAGCGCGAACGTCCACTCGGTGATGGTCTACGGCCGCGAGGCAGCGTGAGCGCCCCGCCCTCCCGACCGCGGCGGCCCGCGCCGACCCTTGTCCCACCCGACCCGGCAGCCTCTCCTCCCGCTCCGGCGGCTTCCGAGGCGCCCGGGGTCGCCCCGCGGCCTCGGGAGAAGCGGCCGTTCCTGCTCGATTTCTTTCCTCTCGAGAGCGAGAAGGAGACCCGGCTTTCCCGCTTCTACGATCGACTGCGCGAAGGTCGGCTCTCCTCGACCCGCTGTCCGCGCGACGGCGAGCTCCACTGGCCCCCGCGCACCGCATGCCCCGGGTGCCACTCTGAGGAGCTCGAATGGATCGATCTTCCCGAGCACGGGCGGATCTACGCCTTCAGCGCCGTCCTCGCGGGCGCCCCGCTCGGCATGGAGAGCGAGGTCCCGTTCGCGGTCGGTCTCGTCGACCTGGAGGGAGCTCCCCTTCGCCTCTTCGGCCGGATCGACGGCCGGCCGTGGTCGGAGCTTCGGCTCGGCGAGCGGGTCCGGGTGGAAACGTACGATATCGGGGACGGACGTTGGTTCTACCGCTTCCGAGCCCTTCCGTAGGGGGGAGGGCGTTCCCACCGGGATCCGGGGCGAAGGCGTTCCCGAAGGGCGCACGGCCGGCCGCCGTCGATTTCCTGCAGTAGCCTATTTATACAGCTCCTCGGTCTCGCGCGCCGCCAGCTCGGGAGAGCGGCGACGCATGGATTCGTCTCAAACGGGTTGGTGGCGACGTCACGGCTGGACCGTCGCCCTGCTGCTGGCCGCGTTCGGCATCTCCTTCGCGATCCGGACCGTCTGGTCGTACCCGATCATCGCGCAGTGGGGGGCGCTCAACGTCTACGCGGGCGGCTCCGATTCGTACTACCACTCGCGGGTGATGGCGTACATCGCGCTGAACCATCACAACCTGATCACCGACCCGCTGCTGAACTTCCCGCGCGGCCTGATCAACCCGCGGGAGCCGCTGTTCGACTGGATGAACGGTGTCCTCGGAGTCGCGTTCGCGCCGCTCTTCGGGGGGAACCCCGTGACCGCCGGCGCCTGGTTCCTCGATCTCCAGGCCCCCCTCTGGTCGGCGCTCGGCGTCTTTCCGGTCTACCTCATCGGACGGGAGGTCTCCGGCCGTCGGGTCGGGCTCGTGGCCGCCCTGATCTATCCGTTCCTGAGCGCGAACATCGACTCCTCGATCTTCGGCTACGCGAACTACCTCTCCTTCTACACGTTCTTCATCCTCCTCCTCGTCTACGCCTACCTGCGCACGGTCAAGTCCGTCGGGAACCGTCGCTGGGTGGAGAACTACCGGAGCCCACGGTCGGTCCTTGCCGGGCTCCGGGGGTTCCTCCGAACCGAACGAACGGCGGTCAAATGGGCCGTCTTCACCGGGGTCTCGCTCGGCGCGCTCGCGCTCGCCTGGCAGGGGTTCACCTACGGGATCGTCGTCATCGGGATCTCGATCCTCATTACGACGGTCATCGAGCGGATCCGACGGGTCGACTCCTTCGGTCTTTACGTCGCCACGTGGATCGTCGGACTCGTCGGCTTCCCGATGGCGGTCCCGTACTACCTCGTCCAGCACCAGTTCTCGGTGTGGTTCGATCTCCCCCTCCTGCTGTATTTCGGGGTCCTCCTTTTGCTGCTTCCGTTCCTCTTCCTGCGCGACGTTCCGTGGGTGTTCTCGATCCCGGTCCTGATCGGCCTCTTCGTCGCTGCGGGGGCCTTCCTCGCGATCCTCTCTCCCACCTATTTCCAGAACATCATCACGGGGCAGGGCTACTTTGTCAAGAACCTGATCTACTCGACGGTCGCCGAGGCCCAAGCGCCGTCGATCGACCAGCTGATCATCGGCTACGGGGTGGTGACCTTCTTCCTCACGTTCGTGGGCCTCGCCCTCTTCCTCTACCTGCTCGTCCACCACCGCTTCAAGCGTTACCTCGTCGTCTTCCTGGTCTACGGCGTCCTCTCGATCTATCTCCCCGTCTCCGCCGCGAAGTTCTTCCTTGTCGGATCCCCGATCTTCGCGCTGCTCCCCGCCGAGGCGATCGTCCGCTCGCTCGACATCGCCGGCTTTCCCGAGCTGCGCCGCACGGTCGCCTCGCTCTCGGACCGAAGGAGCCAGTTCGGCGCCTTCCGCAAGGCGTTCAAGGTCCGCCACGTCGTGATCCTCTTCCTCGTCGTGGGCCTCGTCCTCCCGAACGTATGGGTCGCGATCGACGCCGGCATCCCGGGGAACACGAAGGGCCAGTTCTCGAGCCAGGTCGCCGCGACATTGCCGCCGTGGCTCCAGTCGAACATCGGGAGCCCCTCGACCCAGTATTTCGGAGCCGCCGGCTCGTCCCTTGACACGCCGAACCAGTACGATAGCGCGGGATACAACTGGCTTGCCCAGCAGGACACGAACCTCGCGCCTTCCCAGCGTCCGGCGCTCGTGAGCTGGTGGGATTACGGGTTCCAGACGATCGCGCAGGGCGGCCATCCGAGCGTCGCCGACAATTTCCAGAACGGGATCGACCCCGCCGGTCAGTTCCTGCTTGCGCAGAACGAGTCGCTCGCCATCGGTGTCCTCACGACCACGCTCCTCCAGGCCGAGCAGCTCCACACCGGCCTACGGTACCTCCCCGCCGGGCTCAACCAGATCCTGGCCGGTGACGGTCTCAACCTGACCGAACTCCACTCGCTGATGGTGAACACGTCCGCCGACTACACGCTCGTCGTCGCGCACCCCGAGCGTTACCTCCCCGTCGACCCGGCGACCCTCACCGACGCGAACGCGATGTACCTCGCGATGGAGTATTTCATCGCGTCGTCGCTCCCGCTCTCGGGGGTCGCGAAGGTCTACAACGACGTCCAGCAGTACACCGGCTGGTCGATCCGCTACGCGATGTCGGACTCTCGCCTCTTCCCCCTCTCGGGTCAGAGCACCGGCATCTTCTACGCTCCGGCGGACCTTACGGGCCGGATCATCAACTCCGCGGGCCTGCCCGTCACGTTCTTCAATGTCACGGTGGCGACGACCCAAGGCACCTTCCCCGCGGGCCAGGTGCCGGCGGGCGCGAGCGTCCTCGCGAACGGGTACCAGATCAACTGGTTCTCGCCGTTCTACAACTCGATGATTTACCACATCTATGTCGGGTACAACGGGACCGACGCGGGGCTCGGGCCGGGGATCCCCGGCCTCGCCGGTTCGCAGCAGGTGGCGACCTCGCCGCTCATGCCGGGCTGGATGCTCCAGCACTTCCGGGTCGTGTACAAGACCGCCTACTACTGCTCGCAGGCGAACGCGACCCCCGGGGCGAGCTGCTACGGGGCGCAGAACCTTCCGATCGCGAACGCGCTTAAGGCGAAGAACGGCGGCTCGGTCGACGCTTCGTCCCAGACGTACTACACCGCCGGCAGCGAGGCGATCCTCGAGTACTATCCGGGCCAGACGCTTCTCGGGCGGGTCGTCCTCCCCGACGGGTCGCCGGTCGCCGCCGCCCGCGTGACCGTGGACGACGGCTGGGGGATCCCGCACATGACGACCCTCACCGCGTCGGACGGCTCCTTCTCCCTCGTCCTTCCGCCGGGCAATGATACCCTCAACATCACGATCGGTTCGTTCGACGGCCTCCGGCAGCAGGGGAACATCGTTCTGAAGTCCGTCCCGATCTACGTGCCGGACTCGATCGGGCTTTCGTACAACGCGCCGGCCCTCTCCGAGACGTACACCCTCGCTCCGGGGACGGTCCAGGGGTTCGTCTACTGGAACGCGAATAACTCCTCGGCCTACGCGCCGGCGCATGACCCGCTCGTGACCGGGGCCGAGGTCCTCCTCTGGGGTTCCAACGGCACCGCCTACCGGGCGGTTCGGACCGACAGTAGCGGATCGTTCCTGCTCTCGAACGTGCCGCCCGGGGTCTACAACTACAACATCCTCTACGGCGGCCGCAACTACTCCGAAACCGCCGTCACGCTGAACGTCGGCGCCACCTACAACGCGACCGTGGGCCTCGATCCGGGTCGGTTCGTGGGAACCGTGACGGACCTCTCGGGCAATCCGGTGGCCGGCGCGAGCGTCACGCTCGCGAACGCGAGCGGGACGCTGGCCGTAGCGACCAGCAACGCGACAGGTGTGTACTCGATCGCCACGGTGGGGGCCGGCAACTACACCCTCACTGCGAGCGGCCCCGAACCCGGTTGGCGCTCGGAGGGCGTCACGGTCGCGACCTCTGTGCCGGGAGCGATCGTCCGGACGAACCTCACGGTGGGTCCTACGGTACCGGTCTCGGTGACCGTGACGGCGCAGGGTGCCCCGGCCGTCGGGATCCCCGTCCGTTTCGTACCTCTCGCGGAGTTCCGCTCCGGCGCCTCCCCCCTCGGAGCGCTCCTGAACGCGAGCGCCGGGGGGCGGGTCTACTCCACCGACGCGAGCGGCGGGGTCCTCGCGAACCTGCCGGCAGGAACCTACTCGGTCTACGCGCTCGGCTTCGTGGGGCCGTCGCTCTACGCCGGCACCGCGACCGTCGAGGTCGGCGGAGCGGGAACCTCTTCCCTTTCGATCTCGCTGGCACCGGCCGAGCGGCTCTCGGGGACGGTCTCCGGTGGGAGCGGCTCGAGCGGAGGGCGGATCGCGGTCACGGCCTACGCCGCGAGCGGGGCCGCGGTCACGACGTGGGCCTCCCCGAACGGTTCCTACGCGCTCCTGCTACCGCCCGGTCGGTACTCGGTCCTCGCGCTGAGCGGGCCGACGACGGGTTCGGTGACCGTGCTGAGCGCGCTCGCCGCGACCAACCTCTCGGGCCCGACGGTGCTTCCGCTCGTGCCGGTGAGCGCGATCTCGAGCGAGTTCACGGTATCGGCGCACCTTCCGAGCGGCGTCTTGTTCCCGGCATCCGGGGCCTCCGTCCGTGTCTCCGTCGGCACCTCGGGACCGTCGGTCCCGGCGATCGCCGACGGGAACGGCACGGTCGGGTTCTACGTACCTTCGACCCTGCCGGGCGGGGGAACGTACTGTATCGTCGCCTCCGCGATCGGATTTGCTGGCGGAACGACGTGCAATGTGGCCCCGAACGGCCTCGCCACGCTTACCGATCTGCCGGTCTCCCTCCAGAACGTCTCGGTCACGCTCACGGTGCGCGGGCTTCCGGCCGGCGTGAAGGTGACCGTGAACCTCACCGCCGAGAGCCCGACCGCGGTGAATCGGACCTACTCGGGCGGACCGGCCTTCGCCTTCTCGCTGCCGCCCGGAGTGTACGGGGTCGGCGCACGCGCGACCGTGGGCGGCGGGGTCGTGTACCTGCCCTCGACGACCCTTTCCACGACGATCCCGGTCGGAGCGACGTACTCGAACCTCACGCTCTACGTCCTGCCGCAGGTCACGGCGAAAGGGACGATCTCGCTACCGCCGGGGGTGCGGCTCGGCGCCGTGAACGTCACCCTGACCTCCCCGCTGCTCAACCTCACCGTCAACGGCACCGCGTACACACAAGGGTTCTACGCGACCCCGGCCACCTACTCGGTCTACGCGAACGCGACCGCGAACGGCACCACGTACGTGGCGCTCTCGCAGCTATCGATCGCCACCAACGGCAGTCTCTCCGGCCCGCTCGTCCTGTCGAACGCCGGCGTCCAGGTCGCGGGGTCGCTCACGGACCCGTCGGGGGGAGCAGTGCCGCTGAACGCGACCGCGACCATCCGCTCCCCGTCCGGCTCCGAGACCGAAGTGGCGGTGGCACAGGGCCACTTCTCCGTCGCCCTTCCCCCCAACGAGGCGTACACGGTCCTCATCAACGGAACCACCCTCACGCCGGGACCGAACGGGAGCTTCTATCAGACCTGGAACAGCCAGAGTGGCGCCGGCTGCACGCCCACCGCGTCGAACGCTTCCTGCCGCGTCACGGTCGTTCCGACGACCGAACGGGTCTGGCTGAACGGCACTCTGACGATGCCGGGGGTCTTCGGGAACCCCGCCGGCACGGTGTCGCTCATCGGGCCGTATCCGTCGACGAACGTCACGGTCGTCCCGGCTCCGAACGGCAGCTTCCGCGTGCTGGTGTTGCCCGGTGCCTACGATGTCTACGCGACGACCGGGGCCACCGGCGGCTCGGGCGCGACGTTCGCGAGCGCCCTCGCGCTTCCCTCCCACTCCGGCGCGCTCACGCTCACGCTCCTACCGACGTGGACCGCGACGATCGTGCTTTCTCCTCCGAACGGGACGTCGGCCGGACTGGGGCCGGCGTCGCTGATCGTCCGTGACGCCTTCGGGCACCGGCTGGTCATCTCGGGTCTCTCGGGGACCTCGACCGTGACGCTCGCGCTCCCTGCCGGAAACTACTCGCTCTCCGCGACCGCGCTCGGGGTCTACGGGGGCATCGCGACCCCGGCCGACGCGTCGACGGCGCTGCGGGTGATGAACGGAAACGTCGGAGCCACGCTCGCGCTCACCTACCGTCTCGTGCCGGCGGTCTCGGGCTCGCTCGTCGGCGCACGGTCCGCGACCGTGACCGCGGGAGGCACCGCGACGTTCTCCTTCTCGGTCGTCAATACGGGGAACCTTCCCGTGACCGTGCGACCCGTGGGAAGCCCCGCGTACTGGACGTTCGACTTCGCTGCCCCGAGCCTCACGCTCGCGCCCGGTCAGTCGGCGTCGAGCGAGGTCGTCGTCCAAGTACCGGCCGGGACCGCGGTCGACCACCCGCCGGTCGGCATCTCGTTCCAGCTCGCCAACGGAACCTCGATCGGGTCGGTGAGCCCGCCGCCGATTGTGAACGTCGTGGGTTACTACGGCGTGCGGGTCGGGAGCCCGACCTCACCGCCCGAGGTGGGCCCGAACGTGAGCACCATCCCGTTCTACGTTGCGAACACGGGGAACACCTACGAGGTCGTGCAGCTCACGATCGTCGACGCCCCCCGGATCACCGGTCTCGGCTGGTCCCTCTCGATGAAGGGACCGGATCAGAAGCCGGCCACCTCCGCGGGGCTCAACGCCGGCGCGAACGAGACGTACTACGTCGTGCTGAACGCGACGGGCGCGATCTTCGTCCCGCCCGGTTCGGTAACCGTGAGCGGTGCGGTCGCGAACTCCAGCGGCGCGGTCCAGTCGACGGCGACGCTGCCGATCCCGCTCCTCTCGGTCCACCCGCGGTCGAGCGCCGGGAGTTCCGGGATCACGGTGACCGGTCCCTCGATCGCCACCCCGCCCGCGAACCTGCCGGACTGGCTGGTCCCGCTGCTCTCGTTCGTTCCGGCGATCGCGCTCGCGCTCGGCATCGTGAGCTGGCGGTGGTGGAAGACCCGCCGGTGGAACCGACGATGAGGCGAGCTGGGCTCCTTTTGTCCATCGTCGGGCTCGCGCTCGTGGCCGTTCTCCTGGTTCCGCTCGGACCGGCGGGCGGGGTCTCGGCCTCCGTTGGGCCGACCGCGTCGTCGACCCCGGTGACCGGCACCGTGACCTATCCGAGCGTAGTCTCGTTGCGCGCCACCGCGACCCTGTCGTTCCTCGCCCACGGCGGTCCGGCGTTCGCCGCGAACGGCACGCAGGTCGGCAACCTGAGCTACTACGCCGCGATCCTGGGAACCAACCTGAGTGGCGTCACCCTTGCCCCTCTCGCGGGCCGCATTCTGGGCAATACGAGCGACCACGCGACGCTGTCCGTCAGCAACATCTCCCAGACCCTGACGTTGAACGTGATGTTCTCCTCGGTCTATCAGGGCCAGAACGAGTCGGTGAACTACTCCTACACGATCGCGGTCGTCCAGCCGTACGTCGTCGCGGCGACGATCGTAAACCCGACCGCGTCGACCGTGCTGCCGTTCCGGGTCGCCGTCGAACTGGACGGAACTCCGGTGGGCTCGGTCCTCGTGCCGTCGCTCACGCCGGGCGCGGAGTACAACCTCTCGTTCCAGTACGCGGTCGCGAACTTGGGGTCCGGGACCCACACGTTCTCGATCTCCCTCGCGAGCGAGCACGGGCTGGTCACCTTCTCCGGTGGGGCCACGCAGTACTCACAGTCGTTCTATATCGAGGGCGGCGCGCCGAACTACACGCTCTGGTACGCGCTCGGCATCGTCGCCTTCGTGGTGGTACTCTTTATATTCGTGACCCGGGTGGCCGCGCGCCGGCGGGGCGCGGTGCGCAGGTAGCGCGCCTCCGGATCGATAGGGGACGAGTATGCAGGCGCGAACGGAGCTGCGATGCACCTCGTGCGGACGCGCCGTCCCGTCGGAGGGCGCCACCCAGTTCCCGTGCCCCAGCTGCGGTGCCGTGACGATCGGGCGGTGCGCCCGCTGCCGGGACCAGAGCGTGACCTTCCACTGTCCGCAATGCGGCTTCGAGGGCCCGTAGGGGGGTGAGATCGCTCGATGGGCTCGGTCGCTGTGCTGTTCCGGGTGATGCCCCAGGGCGTCGAGACCGACATGAACGCCCTCGCAAAGGGCGTGCGCGACGTCGTCCCCACGAGCGTGACGATCCGCGGGATGCAGGTCAAGGACATCGCGTTCGGGCTGAAAGCGCTGCTCGTGTCGGTCGTGATGGCCGACGCGGGCGGGCTGCTCCAGGCGACCGAGGACGCGTTCGCGAAGGTGCCGCACGTGGAGTCGGTCGAGGTGATGGAGGAAGGCCTCCTCTAGGCCGGTCGCTCCGCGGTTGTGGACCTGCTCACGCACGTACTGGTCGCCTACCTTCTCACGGCAGGGATCGTCGGACTCCATCCTCAGTATCTCGCGGCCGGAGCCCTCGCGGGCGGCCTACCGGACGCGGACGCGCTCTTCTTTCCGCTCGCCCGCCGCTTTCCTCTCCTCCGCCATCACGGGATCACCCACTCCGTGTTCGGGGTCTCCGTCATCGCCGTCGCGGGCGCGTTCCTGGCCCCGCTCATCCTTCCCGGCTCCCCACTGCTCTACTTCGTCGTGATGGAGGTCGGCGGGCTCGCGCACGTCCTCCAGGACGGGTTCACCCAGTTCTCGGTCCCCCCGCTCGCCCCGTTCAGCGACAAGCGTCTTCAGATGGATGCCGACCGGGCGGTGAACATCATCACCCTCATCGTGAGCGCGGTCGGCT
>JAKAVH010000250.1 GCA_021827545.1 Thermoplasmata archaeon | reverse complement strand
CGCCAGAGCGCCCGGGGCTCCTCCCCGACCGAAGCGGCGATCGCGTCGTGCCCGCTCACAGGACCGGCCCCCGGCGCGCCTCGAGGTCGGCCGGGACGCGCGGGCGCATCCGGTAGAGCCAGCCGGCACCGTAGGGGTCCCGGTTGATCGTCCCCGGGTCCGTCTCGGCCGCCGGGTTCGTCGCGACGACCGTCCCGTCGACCGGCAAGCCGAGGTGGCCGACCCACTTCTCCGACTCGAGGGAGAGCGCGGGTTCGCCGGCCCGAAAGGACCGGCCGGGGAGGGGGCCGCGATAGTGGGCGAGCGCCCCCGCCCGCCGCTGCGCGGCGTCCGTGAGCCCGACGACGACCGTCCCGTCCGCCTCGGGCCGGTACCAGAGGTCGGGCCCGATCGCGCAGACGCCCGCGCCGGGGGGCACGCGCGGCGGGGCCGACGACATCCGGGGCGCCTAGCGTGGGACCGCGGGGCCCGACGAGCGACCCAACTGCTTCAAGAGGAGCAGCATCACCTTGACGCCCCGCTGAGTGTCGGGGTCCCGCAGCGCCCGTCCGAGCGCGAAGACCCCGCCCACGTCGGGCATGTCGGCGATCGCGCGCTCGCGACTGGCCGAATCGCCGACGACGGTCGTCGAGTCGGAGAGCATCCCGAGGACCGGGCCCGCCTTCACGGCCGCGTGGACGAGAGGCTCGATCTCGGACTTCGGGGGCAGCGACTCGACGAACTGGATCCAACCGATCGCGCTCGCGCCGGCGTGGCCGACCATCTGGTCGGTCGTCGCCTGGGCGACCCCGACAAGGCCCTCCGCGAGGGTGACGAGGGTTTCGAGCGCGCCGGTCTCCTTCCACTCGGCGATCCGGTCGATGAGGTAGACGATCGCGTCGCGCCGCTTCTCGTCCTGCGCGACCCAGTCGAGGAGCGAGAGCGCCCCGATGAGGGTCGTGCCGGCGGAGGCGAGCATCCGGTCGGTGATCGCGTCACTGACGCCGACCGCGCCCTCCGCGAGAGAGAAGAGCCGGTCGAGGGTCCCGTCGGCCTGCCAGCGCGCCAGGCGCTCGGCGAGCGAGGCGAGCGCGGCGACGGACTCCATCCCCGGCGGGGGCGTCGGGGGCGTGATCGGGGCCGCGGTTGCGGGGGGAGACGGCATCGGGTGGGCCTCCCTAGAACAGCGCCCGCGCCGTCAGGTCCCAGTAGGTGCGGTTGTAGATCACTTTGTTCCAGTAGTGCGCGAACGACGGCGTCGGCGGGTGGGGCGGGTGCAGGTAATCGAACTTGATGTACGTCGCCTGCGCGAGGCCGGTCATGATCCAGCAGTAGACCCGGCCCTCGTAGCGGGTGGTTGGCGCCTCCCCGCGGATCATCGACGCCACGTTGTGCGTGACGGCCTCGGCCTCGTAGTCCGCGGTCGAACCGGCCTTCGAGATCGGGATGTTGGTCGCGTCGCCGAGGACGAAGATGTTCTCCTTGCCCTCGGCGCGCAGCAGGTAGCGGTCGGTCGGGATCCAGTTGCCTTTGTCGCCGAGGCCCGACGTCCCGACGAAGTCCGCGCCGCGATGCGGTGGGATCGCGATCAGGAGGTCGTACGGGATCGTCTCGCCCTCGACCCCCTTGATCGTCTTCGCGGCGGGGTCGATCTTGTCGACGTTGAACGGTATGTGGACGGTCACGCCGCGCTCGCCCATCAGGCGCTGCATCGGCTGGGCGACCGTGTCGATCCCGAAGACTTTCGGGATCGGATAGGTGTAGTGGATCTCGCTCTTGTCGCGGATCCCCTGGCTGCGGAGGAAGTCGTCCAGCATGAACGTCACCTCGAGGGGGGCGACGGGGCATTTGTACGGCATGCCGGCGACCGAGACGACGATCTTCCCGCCCTTGAAGTCGTGGAGCGCGGCCCGGAGCTTCTGGGCGTTCGCGAGGTCGTAGAAGCTGTGCGCCCCTTCGGCGAACCCCGGCGTGAGCTCGGGGTGGATGACGGAGCCGCTCGCGATGACGAGGATGTCGTACGGGAGCTCCTTGCCGCCCTTCACGACGACCTTGTTGGCGGCGGAATCGACCTTCTCGACCTCCCCCTTCACGAGCTGGACCGACTTGTGGAGGAGCTGAGCTTCGTCCCGCCGCGTCTCTTCCGGCCGCATCTTGTCGAAGACGACCATGAGATACCCCGGCTGATAGGCGTGGACCCCTTCCCGGTCGACCAGCTGGATCTGGACCTGGCCCGTGGCGACCTCCCCTTCGAGCGCCTTGCGAATCCGGTTCGCCACCGTCGTTCCGCCGATGCCTCCTCCCAAGATCACGACTCGCTTCACTGCTCTTCTCCTCTCGTTCACTCGTGCGACTTGCGGACAATGTACCGGTCGTACCCGGACTCGGACCGGACCTCGACCAACTGGTGACCGGCCTTTTCGAGCCACATCGGAACGTCCTTGCGCGACCCCTCGTCGCTCGACAGGAGCTCGAACTCCGTGCCGACCGGCTCTTCCTTGATCACGCGGACCAGCTCCATCAGCGGGCCGGGGCACCAGCTCCCGCGGGCGTCCACGACCATCCGGCCCGGGGGCGCGGAAGGAGCCGCCGGCGCGTTCGCGGTCCCGCTCATACGAAGTAGCTCACGTCGGCAGAGCGCGTCCGGTCAATGAAGGTTGCGACGCCGGTCACCCCGTCCACGAGCGGGTCCAGGTCCGCCTTCGTGAGGCCCATCATCTCCATCGACTGGGAGCAGGCGAAGATGTGGAGCTCCCCGATCGACTTCGCCATCTCGAGGATCGCCTTCCACGAGGGCGCCCGCGGCGCGTTGAGGGCGCGGGAGAGGCGGGTCCCCTCTTCGCCGTGGCCCGGGCTCACCTCGGGGGGCGGTGCCGCGGCTCGCTTGCGGAAGGCCATCAAGCCCCAGTAGCTCGCGAAGACGTCGACCCGGAACCCGAGCGCCAGCGCCCCGCTCACGAGCGTGGCGAACGGGAGGAGCTTGTCGTCCGAGCTCTCCGTCAGCACGATCGCCATCTGCTCGGACGGAGGGGCCGCCGGGGTGGACATCGGCCCCTCTTCCCTCTCTCTCAGATGAAGAGGGTCAGCGCGTCCGGACGGGCCGCGAACTCGAGGTACGTGCTCGCGCCGATCACGTCGTCCACCTCGTTGACGAGGTTGGCCTTCGTGAGGCCGAACATGTCCATCGTCGGCGAGCAGGCGTGGATGTGCACGCCGGCCTCCTTCGCCTGGTGCATGAACGCCTCGATCGTCGGGAACTTCGCCGCGATCGCCTTCTGCATCTCGGGCGGGAAAACGTCCATCGACTTCTTGCGTCCCTCGGGGGTCAAGAGCTGCATCCCCCAGAACGTGAAGTAGATGTGCGCGTCCATCCCGAGCGCCCGCGCCGTGGTGGCGAGGATCAGCGTCGGATACGCCATGTCCGCCCCACCCTTCGACAGCACGAGGAAGAGCGACTTCTTCCCCTCCTGCTTCGCGTGCTCGATCGTCTCGCTCGCTCGTCCTGCGGCCACTCCTGTCGTCATGGTTCCTCTTCGTTCCTCCCTCGGCGCTACTTGTGCTCCAGGACGAACCGGTACGTTCCCCCGCTCTCGGTGTTCTCGCGCAGGGGGTGACCCGTGCGCTTGGAGAACGCCACGAAATCCGAGGGGGCGGCGGGGTCGTCCGCGAGCACCTCGAGCTTTTGACCGGTATGGAGGGTCTCGATCATCTGGCTCGCTTTGAGGATCGGCATCGGGCAGAACAGGCCGCGCGCATCCAATCGTGCGATCGACTGAGCTTCGCTCATAAGGGCAAACTCCCTGGCGGCGGATGTCGTCTTCGCTATTTTGTCTTTACGTTTGTCCAAAAAGACCGCGACCGCCCCGGAGGAGCTCCCCGGTCGGCGCCCCGGGTTCAGGGAACGAGGTCGCGGCGCTCGACGATCGCCGCCTTGGGCACCGTCAGCACGTTACGGTAGGCCGGAAAGAGGTCCGCGCCGTACCGTCCGGCGAGCTCGGGGTTCTCCGGACCGAACGCGACCTCGCCCAGCGCAAGGAACTCCTCGTCCTCCCGAAGCACCACGCCGGCGGCGTGGAAGATCGGGCCCGGGAAACGCTCGGGTCGGTCCGGGAACTCGAGCGGGTTCGGGTCGCGGTATCGGATGTAGACGACGTGGACTTCCGGTGGCCCGCTCGGCGCGTCCGGGTCCGGCGGCTGCGGTGGGCGGGAAGCGACCATCGGCAACGGCACGAACGGGTGAGGCGGGGTCCCGGTCATGGGAACTGGACCACCCGCTTCGCGCTCATGAGCGCGCGGACGAGCTCCGACGCGGAGACCGTCCGAACGGGGCTCACGGATCGATCCGCCCGTATTCCCCGGCCCCGGGCGTCCTCCTCGAGCAGCCAGAGCTCGCCGGGCGGACCTTCGGCGCCCGCGGGCCCCTCGGCGTCGTAGCTCGCCGACCCGAGGAGGACGGTGGCGGAACTCTCGCCTCGGTCCTCGAGTCTTCGACGCACAGCCGCGAGCACGCCCCGCTCCTCGGGAGAGATCGGTCCCTGGCGTACGAGAAGGCAATCGGGGGGGCCGGCCCCGTCCGTGGTCACAGCGGCACCGCCTGCGCGGATTCGAGAAGGAGATCGGCCACTTCGGCGTCGTCGACGAGCCGAAACGGTATCCCGCGGGAGAGGTTCTCGGGGCCGAGGCCCCGGCCGCCGAGCGACGGCGCGTGGACCAGCGCCGGCCGCTCGGAGGTGACGATGTCGCGCAAGCTCTTGTCGACCGGCGGACCGAGCCGGTACGGCTCCTGGCCCTCGACGAGAGCGCGCACGCCGTCCGCGATGAAGAGGAGACGGACGGGGGTCCCGAGGGCGCTCGCCATCGCCGCCACGCGGATCCCTTCGGAGAAGTGGACCGTGGCGTGCGGCGGGTGCCGCACCCAGAGGAGGACCGGGCCGGGGGTCATCCGTCCCCCGTGAGCGAGAGGAAGCGGTCCGCGCTTCCCAGCAGGTCGACCAAATCCTCGAGGGTGCCGCTGCGGGCGTTCCTCACCAGGGATTCGTCGCGAAGGCCGCGAAACCGCGCGCACGTAGTGCAGCTGACGAGCTCGACCGATGCGGGGAGCGCCTCGTAGCGCCGGACAACGCCCTCCGGGTCTGCGTCGGCGAGCGCCCGGCTCGCCAGGTACACCGCGTCGCCGAGCAGGAAGACGGTCGCGGAGTGGCCCTGACGGATCGCCGCCTCGACGAGCCCGAGGGCGGTCTCGGCCGTGCGGTGCTGGATCGGCGACGCGAAGAGCAGGACCCCGAGCCGGCCCATCAGCGCTCCGGCGACGGTGGCACGATCCGCCAGCCCGCGCGAGTGCAGACGTACTTCGTCCCGCCGATCCGCACGAGACTACCGAGGTCGACCGTGCTGTCGTAGAAGAGCTTGTGGAGGAGCGCGACGTGCGAGGGCTCCTCGGCGGGCGGAGCGCTCTCGTACGTCTCGGTCTCGAACGGGTCGCCGTCCCGTTGCAGGATCGTGACCCCCGGGGGTACCCGAGCGGCGGGCCCGCTCACGCCGACCTCCCCGAAGTGCCGCCGGGGGGCCCTCGGCCGCCCCCGGGGGTCCGGGCGGCGCTCAGCCGGTCGAGCAACAATCGCGTCCGCCGGGCGACGAGCGAAGTCTCGGGCGCGCGTAGCTCCTCGATGCGGCCCGAGTCCGCAAGCGCGGGCAGCGCGCCGAGGATCGGGATGCTCCCCAGGTAGGGGATCCCCATTCGGGTCGCGTACTCCGGGCCCCGGGACGGACCGAACAGGTCGACCCGGTCGCCGTGGGGACAGGTGAGGTAGGCCATGTTCTCGATCAGCCCGAGGACCGGCGCCGAGAACGTCTTCGCCATCGCGGCCGACTTCGCGACGACCTCGGCGGAGAGCTCGGTCGGGGCCGTGACGATGACGACCCCGTCCGGCTCGAGCGACTGGAAAACGGTCATCGGCGCGTCGCTCGTTCCCGGCGGAAGGTCGACGATCAGGTAGTCGAGCTCCGGCCAGTCCGTGTCCTTGAAGAGTCCGCGGATCGCCCCGTTGATCATCGGGCCCCGCCAGATGAGCGGTACCTTGGTCGACGCCGTGACCGAAGCCATCGACATGACGTACACTCCACCGGCCGAGCGCATCGGCTCGATCTTCTGCCCGTCGGGAGTCAGCTTCGGGACCTCGCTCACGCCGAAGACCCGAGCCATCGAGGGACCGGTGATGTCGGCATCGAGGACGCCGACCCGGGCGCCGTCCCGGTGGAACTCCGCGGCGAGGAGCGCGGCGACGAACGTCTTCCCCACGCCCCCTTTTCCCGATAGGACCACAAGGACCGATCGGATCCGGGACCGGTCGAGCCGGCCGATTGAGAACGTCGAATCCCCCGGGGCGGCGGCCGCCGGCGACCGGCCCACCATCGGAAGGGAAACGAGCGTCGGGTCCTCCGAGGCCGGCTCCATCGACGCGGACCGAGGCCCTCGGGATAGGTAAGGCTGCCGGCCGTGCGCCCGGCCGGGACCCGTCGCGGACGTTCGGGGGCGTTCCCGCGTGCCGGCGAGCGCGACCCGGCGTCGACCGACTATGGATGCGCGAGATACGGGCCGAGGAGGAGGCTCCCGACAAGGAGGAGGAGGAGCACGGTGAGCGTGAGGCGCGTCATCGCCTTCTCGCGATGTTCGTGGAAGTAGAACATCCCGGTGAGCACGCGGGCCATCGGCGTCGCGACGAGCGTGAACATTCCCAGGCTGAGGATCGCGGTCGGGTCGCCCTGGGCGAGTCCCGCGACGAGCACGCTCGGGTCGAGGAACCTCAGGAACCGCTGGGACGCCGCGAGGTCGGCGATCGTTTCGTGCGGGCGCTCGACGAAGAAGAGAACGAGGCCCAGCGCGAAGAGCGCCACGGAGAGGAAAAGGCCGGCCCGCAGGACGATGGCCATGGTCGCGTACGCCCGGCTCGGGAGCGGCTCGGGCAGTCGGTCAAAGCCATACTCGGGGAGCGGTCGCTCGTCGCTCATGCGTATCCGAGCCCCCGAGCGATGAGCTCTACGGCGAGGACCGCCATGAGGACGAGGAAGACGTACCGGACCACCTCGTTCCGCAGGCCCGGGAGGATCCGGCTCCCGGCGAGGGAGCCCACGGTGGTGCCGAGCGCGACGGGGGCCGCGATCACCGGGTTCATGTATCCCGCCGCGAGGAGCACCCCGGCGCCGGCGGCGGCGGTGACGCCGATCATGAAGTTGCTCGTCGCCGTCGAGACCTTCATCGGCAGGCGCAGCGCCCCGTCGAGCGCGAGTACCTTGAGAACGCCGCTGCCGATCCCGAACATGCCCGCGACCAGACCCGCGCCGAACATCACCCCGAGAGCGGGCCGAGTGGACGCCGCCATGTACGGCACCTCGCGGTCCAGGTGACGGTCGTGGTAGGACCCGCCGAGGCCGAGCGTGCGCGACCTCCGGTCCGGTACTACGCCCTCGGGAACCTCGGTCCGGTGGCGCAGGAAGCTCCCCGGGATCGTGGAGAGGAGCACGGCACCGAGCGTGACGAACAGGACCGGGTAGAGCCCGAGCTTGGCAAGGTAGATCGTGATCGTGGCGCCGATCAGCGCGCCCGGGACGGTCGCGATCTCGAGGAACATGCCGATCCGCAGGTCGGTGAGATGATCGTGGACGTACGTCGCTCCTGCCGCGGTCGACGTCGCGAGCACGCTGATCGCGCTCGCCCCCACCGCGAGGACGAAGTCGACGTGGAAACCGATCACGAGGATCGGTACGAGGATCACTCCTCCCCCCAGACCGGCGAGCGACCCGAGGAACCCGGCGCCGATGGCGACCAGGAAGAACAACAGGGCGATGAGGAGCAGGTCCATGTTCGGGCCGAAGGGAGAACGGGGCCCCGATAACGGTTCCGCGAGGTTCGCCGACCCTGGGACGCGGAGGCGATGACGAGCCGGGTCCGGGGATTCGCGGTAGGGGCGTCGACCCCGGAACTCGCTCTCCTCCGGCCCACCCCGGTGCGGCAGGGGACCTGGACTCCGTCGCCGGACGGGGAGAGGTTATCTTGGAACGGAGATACCGGCCGACCCGGAGGCGTCGCCGCGCGCGTCGCCCCGAGGACCACGATGCCGCAGGTTGCGTTCGAGTGCCGGTCGCTGGGGTTTCCGTGCGAGTGGGCGCTGAAGGGCGGTTCGACCAACGAAGTACTCGACCGGGTGCGGGAGCACGCCCGGTGCGCGCACAACATGCCCGAGGTTCCCACGGAGCTGCTCCCGAGGATCCAGGCGGCGATCCACCCGGCGTGAAGGCCCCGACGATGGCCGGACGCCTATCGACCTCGGAGCGTCTCGGAGCGGACGCGTTCGACACCGACGCGAATCCGCACTTGACCCTCTCGGACCCGGCGCTCTGCCGCACGTGCCCGGACAAGCCGTGCATCGCGGTCTGCCCGGCGGAGGTCTACCACTGGGAGACCGACCGACTGAGGATCAGCTACGAAAGCTGCCTCGAGACGGGCGCGTGTCGCATCGCGTGCCAGTCGCTGGGCCGGGGCGCGCTCGTATGGGCATTTCCCCCGGCGGGCAAGGGCGTGCAGTACCGGCTCGGCTGAGCCGCTCGACCGGCGCGAGTCGCGAGCGGCCCGTCTCCTCCGGTCAAATTGGACAATTGTCGAAAGTGTTTTCATAGGAGACCGCTACCGGCGTCCGACCATGCGAACGGGACTCTCGAGCGGCCACCGCCTCGCTCGGAGTCGGCCGCTCCGCCGGTGAACACGATGCCCACGTACGTTCTGACCGACAAGTGCAAGGGATGCATGGAATGCGTCAAGATCTGCCCGAGCGACATCATGCACATCGACTCGAGCCAAGGTCGGGCGTACAACATCGAGCCCGCGATGTGCTGGGAGTGCTACGCGTGCGTCAAGTCCTGCCCCGAGGCGGCGATCGAGGTCCGCGGCTACGCCGACTTCGCACCGCTCGGGCACTCGGTCCTTCCGATGCGCACCGCCGACAAGATCGAATGGAAGATCCGGATGCTCGGCGGGGAGGTCAAGGAGTTCACGTTCCCCATCCGTACGACCCCCTGGGGTTCGATCCAGGCCCCGCAGGACACGCCGGCGCCGACCGCCGAGGCGGTCTCGAGCGAACTGCTCGCCTACGAACCGGACTACCTCGCGGTCGAGGCGCTGCCGACGCTCCCTCGGAAGGGCGGGAGCGCCTAGGGCGGGGGAGGCCAGCATGAGCGAGTCACCTACGTCCCGGGCGGTGCAGACGGTCGATTGCGACATCCTGATCGTCGGAGGCGGGTTCGCCGGCTGCGGGGCCGCGTTCGAGGCCCGGTACTGGGGACGGGACCTCAAGATCGTCGTCGCCGACAAGGCCGCGATCGAACGCAGCGGGGCGGTCGCGCAGGGGCTGAGCGCGATCAACTGCTACATGGGGATGCGCTGGAACGAGAACCAGCCCGAGGACTTTGTCCGCTACGTGCGCAACGACCTGATGGGCCTGTCGCGCGAGGACCTGGTCTACGACGTCGCGCGCCACGTCGACTCGACCGTGCACATGTTCGAGGAGTGGGGGCTTCCCATCTTCACCGACCCTCAGACCGGCCGGTACGTTCGCGAGGGCCGCTGGCAGGTGATGATCCACGGCGAGTCGTACAAGCCGATCATCGCGGAGGCGACCCGCAAGGCCGCGAGCGAGGTCTACGAGCGGATCATGGTCACGCACCTGATCCCCGACGCGACCGACCCGAACCGCGTCGCCGGGGCGGTCGGCGTCAACGTGCGCGACGGGTCGTTCTGCGTGTTCAAGGCGAAGGCGGTCATCGTCGCGGCCGCCGGGGCCTCCCACATCTACCGTCCGCGCTCGGCGGGCGAGGGGTCGGGACGGACTTGGTATCCCCCGTGGGCGAGCGGGTCGGCGTACGCCCTGCTGATCCAGATGGGAGCGGAGATGACCCAGATGGAGAACCGGCTCGTCGTCACCCGGTTCAAGGACGGGTACGGCCCGGTGGGCGCCTGGTTCCTCCTCCTCAAGGCGATCGCCACGAACGCCGCCGGCGAAGGCTACGAGGTCTCCCGACTGCCCGAGCTGCGGGAGCGGGTGGGAGCCTACGCCGACGCGAAGCCGATGCCGACGTGCCTTCGCAACCACCTCATGCTGCAGGAGATCCTGGCCGGGCGCGGACCGATCCTGCTCCATACCGAACGCGTCCTCGACACACCCGAGAAGGAGGCGATCGGTTGGGAGGACTTCCTCAACATGACGATCGGCCAGGCCGTTACCTGGGCGTCCCAGGGGATCGAGCCGAAGAGCGAACCGTCCGAGCTGATCCTCTCCGAGCCGTACGTCATGGGCTCGCACGCCGTCTGTGCCGGCGCCTGGACGAGCGGGCCGGCCGACGTCGCGCCGTCCGAGTACCAGTGGGGCTACAACCGGATGACCACGATCCAGGGCCTTTTCGGGGCCGGGGACACGGTCGGAGGCTCCGCCCACAAATTCTCGAGCGGCTCCTACTCCGAGGGCCGGCTGGCCGCGAAGGCCGCGGTCGCGTTCGTCCGCGACCACCCGGAGGCGCCGACGGTGACCGACGCCCAGGTCCGCGGGCTCGAGGCGACCGTCTTCGGGCCGCTCGACCGGTACGATTCCC
>JAKAVH010000216.1 GCA_021827545.1 Thermoplasmata archaeon | reverse complement strand
TACACTGGGGCTTGTCCGATCCGCTGCCCTCGACGTCTCACCTCCCAGAAGACCTCTTCGGCGGTGGGGTGACTTTCCCCCCGACTCACGAGAGCTCGGATGACGGCCGACCGCGGAGCGGAGAGTCGGACTCCGTGGCTCTGCAACAGACTCCGTAGAGTCTCGGCGACGCCCGCCGACGCCGGCGAACGGATCGTCGGCGCGCTCCCGACCTTCGACCGATCCCGGAGGCGGGGGTTCTTGCCCTTCACCGCCGGCGCCACCCCCTCGGTCCCGCTCCCGGCACGGGAGTTGCCCTCGCTCGAAAGCCGCAAGGCCGGCCGGGTGCGGGCACGCGTTCCGCCGGCATCAGGCCCTCCGCGGGCCAAGGAGAGGGGGATCGCTCTCGTTGTCGCTCCACGGCTCTCCGGATTGGCGGATTCCGACCGGCGGGGGATCGAGGCGAGTGGTCGGTCGAGGCACGGAGTCCGGTTATGAGTTATATACTTATAATAATTATAGGTCCGATGCCCGTTTCACGACCGGCGTCACCTACATCTTCGCGATCGTCCGAACCCCTTTCGATCCCGAGCGGGGCCCGAGGGGAGCGCTCCCTCGAGGGGATCGGCCGGAGTCGCGATGCCGCGAACGTTGTCGGCCGCCCGGAGCGGCCGGGTCTTGAGCGGGGGGAAGGCCCCCACCGACCGCCGGTGGAACGAAGAGCGAACCCACCGGCTTATCGGCAGATTCCGTTTCCCATTCCGATTCGTCGGAGGTAGAGATGGAGGAGAGTTCGAAGCCGCGGGGAGCGCCCGAGAACGCCAACGGCCCGGTCGTCCATGGGATCGTCACCGGCGAGACACGATCGAACCGTGACTGGTGGCCGGGGCGGCTGAATCTTCGCATTCTCCGCCAGAACTCCTCCCTGTCGGATCCGATGGGAGAGGCGTTCAACTACGCCGAGGAGTTCGAGAAGCTCGACTTCGCCGCTCTCAAGCGGGACCTCGCCCGACTGTTGACCGACAGCCAGGACTGGTGGCCCGCGGATTTTGGTAGCTACGGGGGGCTCTTCCTGCGCATGGCCTGGCATGCGGCCGGCACGTATCGGGTCGGCGATGGTCGCGGCGGCGCGGGGACGGGTCAGCAGCGCTTCCCGCCGCTGAATTCGTGGCCGGACAATGTTCTCCTCGACCGGGCGCGTCGGCTGTTGTGGCCGGTGAAGCAGAAGTACGGTCGCCGGATCTCTTGGGCGGACCTGATCGTCCTCGCCGGCAACGTCGCGCTCGAATCATTTGGCTTCCAGACCTTTGGCTTCGGCGGGGGGCGGCCGGATGTCTGGGAGCCGGACGAATCCGTCTATTGGGGGAAGGAAGAGACTTGGCTCGGCGACAAGCGGTACACGGGGGATCGGAATCTGGAGAATCCGTTGGCCGCCGTCCAGATGGGTCTCATCTATGTGAATCCGGAAGGACCGAATGGCAAGCCGGACCCGATCGCCGCGGCCCGGGACATCCGCGAGACGTTCAAGCGGATGGGAATGAACGATGCGGAGACGGTCGCACTCATCGCCGGGGGGCACTCGTTCGGAAAGACCCACGGCGCGGGCGATCCGAGGCTAGTGGGGCCGGAACCCGAAGCCGCGCCGATCGAACAGATGGGGTTAGGGTGGAAGAGCGCGTACGGCTCTGGTAAGGGAAAGGACACGATCGGCGGTGGCCCGGAAGTCATCTGGACGACGACCCCGACGAAGTGGGGGACGGGATTCCTCGAGAATCTGTTCCAGTACGAGTGGGAGCTGGTCAAGAGCCCGGCGGGCGCCTGGCAATTCCAAGCGAAGAACGCTCCCGAGATAATCCCCGACGCCTACGACCCGAACCGTCGACACAAGCCGACCATGCTCGTCACGGACCTCGCGCTTCGCTTCGACCCGATCTACGAGAAGATCGCCCGACGCTACTACGAGCACCCGGACGAGTTCGCCGATGCCTTCGCCCGCGCGTGGTTCAAGCTGACCCACCGCGACATGGGGCCCCGGTCTCGCTATCTCGGTCCCGAGGTACCCGCGGAAGAGCTGATCTGGCAAGATCCGGTCCCGCCGGTCGACCACGAACTGATCGATGGGAAGGACGCGGCAGCGCTGAAGAGCCAGATTCTGGCCGCCGGCCTCTCCGTTCGCGAATTGGTCTATACCGCTTGGTCGTCCGCGTCGACGTTCCGGGGTTCCGATAAGCGCGGCGGAGCCAACGGAGCCCGCCTTCGCTTGGCGCCGCAGAACCGCTGGGAGGTCAACGAACCCGCCCAGTTGACCCGGGTGCTGACGGTGCTCGAAGGCATCCAGAAGGCGTTCAACGAGTCGCAGTCCCACGGCAAGCGGGTCTCGCTGGCCGACCTGATCGTCCTCGGAGGCTGCGCCGCCGTGGAGGAGGCGGCCCGGAAGGCCGGGCACCCGGTCACCGTCCCGTTCGCCCCGGGCCGGACAGACGCCTCGCCGGAGCAGACCGACGTCGAGTCGTTCGGCTACCTGGAGCCGTTGGCGGATGGCTTCCGCAATTACCTGAAGGCGAAGACCGCGCTCCGGCCCGAAGACCTTCTGGTCGACAAGGCGCAGCTGCTCACGCTGACGGCGCCCGAGATGACCGTCCTCGTGGGCGGCCTGCGCGTCCTCGACGCGAACTTCCGGCGATCCCCCGACGGCGTCTTCACCCACCGGCCCGGGACGTTGACTACGGACTTCTTCGTGAACCTCTTGGACATGGGCACCGAGTGGAAGCCGACCTCGGAGGAGAACCGGTACGAGGGGTACGATCGCAAGACGGGCGCGTTGAAGTGGACCGCGACCCGCGTCGACCTCATCTTCGGGTCGAACTCGGAGCTGCGCGCGCTCGCCGAAGTGTATGGGGCGGACGACGCGCACGAGAAGTTCGTGACCGACTTCGTGGCCGCGTGGACCAAGGTCATGAACGCCGATCGGTTCGATCTGCGCCGACCCCGTTCGCAGCGGCTCCGATCCGCTTCCGTCGCGTAGCGCTCGCCGGGGAGCCGGCGCGCGGAGAGCCGAACTCGGGTTTCCCGCCCTAGGGCCGGAGGCCCCGCGCTCCGGTCCGGGTAGGACTGCTCCCTTGGAAGGTCAGTGTCTGCGGGGCGATCGTAGAGGGAGAATCCTCGTGGCACGATCGGCGCGCCTCCGGTAGGAGGCGCGGGCCCCGCTGATTCGCGGGCGGTCAACCCTCACCGGAGACCGTACCACCGGGCCGGTTCTCCGTGTCCGAAGGTGTCGCGCCCGGTGGCGAGGTCGCCGACGGGTCGGAGCCGTTCTCGGGATGGACTGGTCGGGATTCGAACCCGAGGCCTCCGGTTTGCAAAACCGGCGATCTTCCAACTGATCTACCAGCCCAGCGGTTCGCGGATGGTTTCTCGGTCTTATGCCTTCTCGCGGCGGAAGCCGCCGGCAGGGGACGGTCGGCGACGCTCGACCATGCTTCGTCCAGCTTCGGGACGGTGCGTCGGCGACGGAGGGTCGCCGGATCGACCCAGGCCGCAGCCGTATGCTCCCAGTCGAGTCGAAGGCGAACGGTCCGGGTGCGGAACCGGAACGGGTGAACCCGAAACGCCCGGGGGCCGTCCCGAGCCCACAACGGACGCCCCCGGGCAACCAGGCGCAGCTTCGAACGGATGATACCGGTCTCTTCTCGGATCTCGCGAAGGGCCTGGGAGAGCGGTGTCGGGTCCTCGAGGTACCCGGAAACCCCGGCCCACCGTCCTTGGAAGGAGCCAACGCGCGAGGACCGCTTCAGCAGCAATATTCGCCCGTCGGCGCGCTCGAGAAAGGCGGTGACGACGTTCACCGCCTTCACGCCGATCACGCGAACGTCACCGGCCGCTCCGTCGATTCTGACCACGTCTCCTTCACGGAGCGCGTCGAGGTCGATCCCGGCGACGATCGGCACGCGCGGCACGAAAGAGGGGCGGCGCGTCCACCGGCTTCCGACGATCCACCCGCGAAGCCCCCGACCGAACAGTGCGGCGGGCCGTGGCACCGGCGATTGGGTGGCCGCTACCCACCCCGGGCGACCGTCCTGGACCGGTCGGAGGCGGAGGACGGCCGTCGCGGTTCCGGCCTGCACGGCGACACCCCGGAGCTTCACGGTGCGGCCCGTGAAGCGCGCCGGCGCCCAAGACCCCTGCGCCTCGCGAACGCGGCGGGAAGGAGTCCGGGTTAAGACGGCCGGGCGTTTGCCAACCCTCACCCCTGACGGAGGGACGGACCGGGTGAAGCTCAGCGCATTCAGTGTGGTCGACGCCTTTCCCTCGGAAGAAGCCGCTAAGCGGGATCGGTACTCCGAGCTCCTCGCGCTCGGCGACGCCGCTGACGCGGCTGACCTCTCCGCCTTCTGGGTCGCGGAGCATCACTTCCAACCGGGCGGCGTGTTGCCATCTCCCCCGATCGCGCTCGCGGCGGTGGCCGCGCGAACCCGTCGCCTCCGGCTCGGAGCGATGGTGAGCGTCCTACCGTTCCACGCGCCCGTCGAGATCGCCGAGCAGTACGCGCTCGTCGATCAGCTGTCCCACGGCCGCTTGAACTTCGGGGTCGGGAGCGGCTATCTGGCGCTCGAGCTCGAGGCGTTCGGCGTCCCGGCCAGCGACAAGCGGGAGCGGTTCGACGCCGCGCTGGCGACGATCCTCCGGGCCTGGGTCGGCGAGCCCGTTCGCCCGGCGGGCCCGCACGGTCCGGAAGTCGCCCTGAACGTCCGGCCCGTTCAGACGCCGCATCCGCCGCTCTGGATCGCGGTTCAACGGAAGGAGGCGATTCCGTTCGTGGCCCGGCGCGGCGCGTCGCTTGCCCTCATCCCGTACGCGACGGTCTCGGGGCTCGACGAGCTCGCCGAAGAGATCCGCCTCTTCCGATCCGCCGCTCCCGCGGGAGTGAAGGTCGAGGTCGCCATCGGCGTCCACCTGTACGCCGGCGATCACCCAGCGCGGGCGCGCGCCGCGCTTCGGCAGTACCTCGCGACGCGGCTGGCGACGCAGAGCACGTTCTATGCCGACAAGGCGCGACGCGACCCCGCCCACGCGACCCCGGAGGCGATCGAGAAGGCCGGCTTTGCCCTCTTCGGTCGCCCGGCGGAGGTCGCGGACCGCCTCTCGACCTTTCAGTCCCTGGGAGTCGACGAGGTCCTCGGGTTGTTCGACTTTGGCGGGCTACCGGCGGACGATGTCCGCTCGTCCGTCGCGGCGCTCGGCGCCCGGTGGAGCGCTCAAGCGGGCTAGTTTGGCCGCGCTCACGCACCGATTTATGGGACACCGGCTTGGGGGGCGCCGAGGAATCCCATGCCCGAAATCGCACCCGGAGTGCACCTCGTGGAGGGCGTCGACCCATCGCCGGACTTCTCGACCCACGTCTATCTGCTCAAGGACCGCGGAGGGAACTGGACGCTCTTGGACACGGGCCTTCCCGGATCGGATTCGGCGATCATGAGCTACCTCGGACGGATCGGCGCCGAGCCGCGGCAGGTGAAGAAAATCTTGATCACCCATCTCCACCGCGACCACACGGGCAGCCTGCGACGGCTCATCGAACTGACGGGAGCGCGAACGTTCGCGCACTGGATCGAATCTGCGTTCATCGCCCAGAAGCCGCCGTACGACGGCCCGGGAGTGCCGCCGGCCGAGCCGGTTACGATCGACGAGGTTCTCAAGGATGGCGATTCGGTCGATGCGGCGGGAGGGCTCGTGGCGTACCACACTCCCGGCCACACCCCCGGCCATCTCGTCTTCTATCAGCCCGAAAAGCGGTGGCTGTTCTCGGGCGATCTGTTCTTCGGGGACGCCTCGGAGGTGTCGCTCACGCCGAAGGAGTTCACCTTGCATTCTCCGACCGCCCAGATCTCCGCCCGCCGGGTGGCCCAGCTCTCCATCGAATCGCTCTTCACCTACCACGGCGGCCCGTTCCTCAAAGGCGCGGGCGCCAAACTCCGCACCCTCGTCACTCGACTCTGAGTCGCGGATTCGACGGCGCGTAGCTTTATCCCCTGCTCGGGGATACATAGCCGCACGCACGATGGAACGTAAGGGCGGCAAGACCCCGGGGCCTCCGTCGGCCGGTCGGACGACGTGGCTTCGAGGGCTTCTCGCCGCCGGGGTTGTCTTCGGCGCGCTCGTCTCGTTCGCTTTGGTCATTCCGATGACTGCCGCCGAAGGCGCCGGGGCTCCGGGAGCGCCGGGGTCCGATCTGACGCTCGCCGACATCGCCGCCTCGCCTCGAGTCTCGGTCGCGAGCCCGGTCGACTGGCCGAGCGGAGCTCCCTTGGTCGGGAGCTACACAGGAACCATCGAGGCGACGATCGAGCTGAAGTTCTCGCACGAGGCCGAGCTTGCGGCCCTCTTGGCCTCGCTCAACGATCCGTCGGCCCCCGACTATCATCATTACCTCACCGCGGCCGAGTTCGCGCAGGAGTTCGGGGTGCCTTCCTCCGCCTACGAGGCCGCGCTCGCCTACCTCGGCTCGTTCCCCGGGGTTACGGTCCATGCGTTCTCGGACCGATCGAACATCGGCGTCTCGGGAAGCGCGACGGCCTTGGGCGCGCTCTTTTCGACCCGATGGGGGAGTTTCGTCTCCCCGGGACAGGGCGCGTTCTACGCTCCGGTTCACCCCCCCTCCTTGCCCGCTGTGCTCGCGGGCATGGTTTCGGGGGTCTACGGCCTCGACGACTATGCAACGGCCCACTTTGCTCCGCTCGGGGAAGCTCTTCGGTCGGTCACCCCGGTCGCTTCGACCGCTTCCCATTCGATCGAATCGGCGCAGGGGTACCCCTCGCCGATCACCGGCGCGAACGGCGCCCAGTACATCTACGGGAGCGACCTCCAGCCGGCGTACGATGAGGTTCCGCTGTTCAGCGTCGCTTATCCGACGACCGAGGTCGTCGCCACGGTCCTTTGGTCCGGGACGAATGCGAGCGGAACTCCGGTCGGCCCGTTTGACCCGGCCGACATCCAGGCGTACTTCAACGCCACGCTACCGGCCGGACAGCCCCATGCCACGGTGATCGGGGATCCGGTCGGAGGAGCTCCCCCGCCGGGCCCGAGCGCCCAGTACGACACCACCGATGCGACGCTCGAAAACACGCTCGACCTCGAGATGGTCGGTAGCACCGCGCCCGGGGCGACGATCTACAACGTCTACGGTCCAAGCCCCACATTCGCCAATTTGTTGAGCGCGTTCGTGACGGCCGTGAACCTGCCGTCCGTCCAAGTGATCACGAACTCCTGGGGGGGTTCTGACGGCCTCCAGAGCGGATGGACCTCCCCGCTTCAAGAGTGCGCGGCGCGAGGGATCACCGTGCTCGCGTCGACCGGCGACTCGGGCGACAACCCGGCGAGCTCCAAGTGGACCAGCGGCACCCCGGACGGCGTGGAGTTCCCGTCGACGATGGCGTACAACACGTACGGGGTTTCGGCGGTCGGAGGGACAACGGTGACCCTCTCGAGTAGCCTTGCGATCCAGCAGCAGATCGCGTGGTACATTTCCGATGCCGCGGATGGAGGGCCGGCGGGTAGCGTCGGCGGGATCTCTCCCAATTTCGC
This sequence comes from Thermoplasmata archaeon, assembly GCA_021827545.1. Next base: position 3,473 of record JAKAVH010000216.1, on the reverse strand, counting down.
GGAGCCGAACTGGCAGGTGGCGAGCTCCGCGAATTCGGTGATCTTAGGGGCCGGCCAGGGAGCCCAACGGGCCGTCCCGGACCTATCGGCCATCGCGAACAACACGATCATCGCGATCTCGAGCAACGGCCAGTTCAACCCGACCGTTGGCGTTTGGGGCACCTCGATCGCGAGCCCGCTGACGGCGGGACTGATCGCCACCATCGATGCAGTGCACGCCGTGCGCCACTTGGAACCTCTCGGCTACCTGAATCCCGCGCTTTATAGTCTCGGCACCAACCAGACGGCCGGCCGACTGTCGCTCAATGCGTTCTACGATGTGACGGCCGGTAGCAACTACCGCTATCCGGCCTTGGCAGGGTACGACCTGGTCACCGGCTGGGGCTCGATCTATGCGACCAACCTCTCCACGCTGGACGGTGGAGGACCTCAGTACTCTGTGGTCTTCCACGCGAACGGCACGCGGAACGCGTCGTGGTCCGTCACGATCCAGGTGGGATCTTCACCGTACCGCACGAACAGTACCTCGGCTTCGACGCTCAGCTTCCTCCTACCGAGCGGCAATTACACGTACACCGTTTCCGCACCGTCCGGCTACGCAAGCACCCCGGCAAACGGACCGCTATCGGTGGCCAAGAACCTGACCGTCTTCCTGAATTTCACGGTCGCCCCGGGCGGAGGAGGGAATTTCCTATCGACCCTGGAATCGTTCTTCTCGTTCCTCGGCCTTGGCCCGCTCGGCTTTTGGCTGGTGCTGGTGATCGTCATTCTGATCATCGTTGCCGCGTCGGTCGGATCCGCCCGACGTCGCGCCCGCCGACGGCGCGCGATCCAGACTGGTCCTCCTCCCACGGCCTATCCTCCCCCGCCCGGCTCGGCCCCGGGCACGGGAGGCTACGCTTGGCCCGGCGCCCCCCTGTATCCCCCTCCACCGACGGCACCCGCCCAGTACCCGAAGCCGCCGGAGGGCCCACCTCTGGCGGCGACCGGGTACGGGTACCACTGGCCCCCTCCCCCTACCACTGCGCCGGTACCGCCGACGCACGTCCCACCGCCTCCGCCTCGGTACCCCCCACCTCCGCCCGCCGCCTCGCTCTCGACGCCCCCTTCCCCGCCGGGTCCCCCTTCGCCGCCGTCCACCATTCGCGCTCAATGGTCGGCTCCAACGCCGGCACCCCCTCCTTCTCCAACCCCGGCGGGGCCCGGTGGGACATCGCCGGTTCCAGTCGCCCCGTCTCTCCCGGTCTCCCCCCGTCCGCAAGGGATCGCGACGTGCGCGCATTGCGGCCGCTCGAACCTCCCGAATGATCGCTTCTGCCGCGAATGCGGCGCGCCGCTGGGTGGCCGATTCCTTGCCGAGGCGCCAGGCCCGGCGGCTCCCGCCGCACCACCCACTCCGCCGCGGAGCTCTCCGAGCGAGAGATTCGCGGCCCCGTCCCCGACGGACCCTCGCCCATCCCCGCCGCCGACCGTCCCGGGAGCGATCGGACCTGAGGGCGGACGGGCGTGTCCGCAGTGCGGCAACGTGGTCCGGCCCGGACTTCGGTTCTGTACTCGGTGCGGCGCACCGATCGGCTGATTGCCGACACCCCGGGCACGCGCGGCCGCCTCAACCCACGCCTTCGGGGCGGAGGGAGGAGCGATCGAGGCGATGGGGTTCGTTCGGGGACGGGGAAGGGCACGGCGTCTCACGGACTCCGACGCGAGATCGCTGATCCTGAACGAGAGGAGCCGCTGGGCAGCCCATGGCGACTTGCGGGGTTTCCGAGGGAACAGTTAGGCACCCTGGCCGCGCTTCCTCCGATAGCGGCCGGGTGCGCGACCGACGGGCCTAGTGACGAGAGAGGCGCGGCTGTGGCAGCGGCGATGCCGGGAACGGACGGCCGAAGGTTCGGGCCGACCGGCGGTTTCCAACGCGCCGCGCGGTATCGGATCGGCATTTCGGACAACCTCGCGGAGCGAGGGGGGGAGAGATTGCCGGCGTCTTCTCGCCCACCGCAGGAGTGCGATCAGGCTCCAGATTGCGGAGGCACACCAGTCGTACCAGTCTCTCGGCGCGCCTCGTCCTTTGAACATCCTACTCGCCCCCCGGCGGCTCGCCCCGCCCGAGGGGAGGTCGCGATCCACAGTGGGTCGAACGGGAAGGGGTTCGACCAAGGCTCGTTTCAGCCGCCGAAGGGCGTCCGATATCGATCGGCCCGCGCTCTACCGCGACCGCTTCTCCCCGGCAATCGGAGGACCGCGGCAGCCCGGTCCGTCGCGCCTTCGACCGCCCCGTCGATAGGAGTCGGCGTTTCCGTTCGATGAAGATGGAGGGTTCGGCAGCGCAGAGGCCGGTCCGATTTGCCGGATGAGAATGAGACCGGGAGAAAAATATCCGTCCCGGCATAGGCTCGCAATGCCCGCAAAGAGCCTAGTCCTCCCGGTCGAGATGGACAAGGCCACCGAGGGTGTAGTCGACCGGGTTGTCCAAAGCACCGCCAAGGGGATCCCGAGGGTCTCTCGGAGTTGGCAGGCCGACTTCCTCGCACGGCAGGCATATGGGCCCGGACGGTGATCTCATTGAAGCGGCCCTCGGGGCCGCGTGTCGAGGACGGAAGCGAGAACCCCGCCCAGTACTGGGCCAGCTCTCGTGAGCACTCGGAGGTGCCCGGTGAGAACTAGGGATAGACGGCCAGGTCCATCGACGCTCTCTCCGCCCTGGACCCCAGCCCCGCGTTCCCGATGCTGTCCGGCAAGACCGAAGGCATGTCCGCCAAGCCCGCGATCGGGTGAAGGCCCGAGTCACGGAGGCGCGCCGTAAGGCCGGTTCGTTTACCACGAGACGAACAAGGAGTCCATCACGGCCGGTGGCCAAGGGCAGCCGGAACCCGCCGTCGTGAAGGACTCCCGCTCCGAAGGGGTTTAGGTGAGGAGCGCCCGGAGGACCCGGTCCCGCATGCCGGCGCCGCTGAACCGTTCGCGGAGCTTCCATGCCTTTGCCAGCCCGTAGGCATAGGGAGCAAAGACGAGGACCACGAACACGAGGCTCAGCATGAGGTCCCCTCCCAGATCGGTGTATCCGGCGGTGTTCCAGGACGCTCCGATGGCACTGGGGAAACCACCGAAGCCGCCGAAGGCCCAGATGAACCCCATCAAGAGCGCACTCCACAGGGCGGCCGGCCGCTGAAAGATGCCAAGGATGAGGAACAGGCCACCGGCCGTCTCTCCGAGGCCGACCAACGTTCCAAAGAGCACCCAATTTGACGTCAGCCAGGCCGGGGTGTACACCTGTCCGTCGATGACACCCTGCATCTGTCCGGTCGCGAACAGCTGCCACTTGAGAATCCCGTCGAACAGAAAGATCGCTCCGAACAGGACCCGCATCGCAGAGAGCGTCTTCACGGTCCCCCTTGCGTTGGTCTCGGCTGCCGACGGTACCTGGAACACCTTGGCGGTCGCCCGAATCTCTTCTGCCAGTTGTATCCCCGCGT
>JAKAVH010000023.1 GCA_021827545.1 Thermoplasmata archaeon | reverse complement strand
GAAGTCGCGCGAGCGCCGCAGCCCCGCGCCGCGCAACAGTTCGACGATCTGCTCGAGTTCCCAGACGTTCCGGACGAACGGGAGCATGACGTGGGCGTTCTTCAGGCCGCGCTCGGTCCGGATCTGGTGGATCGCCTCGAGCTCGGCGAGGAAGGCCGGTTGGTAGACCGGCGAGATGTACCGGGAGCAGCCGCGCCAGCCGATCATCGGGTTCTCCTCGACCGGCTCGAACTCCTCGCCACCGGGCATGCCGCGGTATTCGTTCGTCTTGAAGTCGCTGGTCCGGATGATCACCGGCCGTGGGTAGAACGCCTGGCAGACCCGGCCAATCCCATCGGCCAAGCGGCGGACCAGTTCGTCCTTCCGCCCGTCGCGCAACAGCTTGAGCGGGTGCTCGCGGACGTGCGCGGTGAAGATGAACTCGATGCGCAGCAGCCCGACGCCTGAGACCGGCAGCCGCGCGTACTCTTCCGCCTTCTCGGGGACGCCGACGTTCACGTAGATGCGGGTCGCCGTCACCGGGACGGAGTCGCCGCTCGCCGCACCGGTCGTCGCCGGAGGAGGAGCGGATTCCTTGGGGGCGACCCGCCGACCGCGGTAGACCTGCCCGGTCTTGCCGTCCACGGTCACCTCCGAACCTTCGGGGATCGTGGTGGTAGCGGTCCGGGTGCCGACGACACACGGCACGCCGAGCTCGCGGGAAACGATCGCCGCGTGGCAGGTCATCCCCCCTTCGTCGGTCACGATGCCCGCGGCGACCGCCATCGCCGGCACCATGTCGGGCGTCGTCATACTGGTCACCAGGATCTCGCCGGGCTTGAGGCGGCCCATGTCGTGGGCCCCTGCGATGATCCGGGCGATTCCGGCGGCCACGCCCGGGCTCGCACCGAATCCGCGGACCAAAAGGGCGCTCTCGGCTTCGCTCGTCTCGGCCGGTGCCGTGGCCGGCTTCGGGGCGGGGGCCGGGCGATCGGCCGCCGTGGGCGGGGACGGGATCGTCGTGACCGGGCGAGCCTGCACCAGGTAGATAGCGTCACCGTCCCAGCACCACTCGATGTCCATCGGTCGCCGGTAATGCGACTCGACCACCCGGGCGAGCGACACGAGCCGGGCGATCTTGTCGTCGGGGAGCTTCTGTACCCCTCGCTCGGCGACGGGGACCTCCTCGCGCCGGTTCCCCCCGTCCGGCCCGCGCACGAGGCGGACCTTCTGCTCGGCGAGCTGCTTCTGTACGATCTGGAACGTCGACCCGTCGATCACGTAGTGGTCGGGGGTGACTTCCCCTCCGACAATCGCCTCGCCGAGGCCCCAGCCCGCTTCCACGATCAGGTGGTTCTCGCCGGTATTCGGGTCCCGGGTGAAGAGGATGCCGCTCACGCGGGAGTCGACCATCTTCTGGACCAAGACCGCGAGGCGGACGGCGGAATGATCGAATCCTTTCTTCGAACGGTACATCACGACCCGCGGCGTGAAGAGGGAACCCCAGCACTTTCGGATCGCGTTCAGGATCGATTCGGTTCCGCGGACGTTCAAATACGTGTCCTGCAGTCCGGCGAACGAGGCGCCTTCCAAGTCCTCCGCCGTCGCACTCGAGCGCACCGCGCAGAACGGGTGGCCGTGGCGCGTCGAGAACGTCTCGTACGCCCGGACGAGTTCGTCGCGCAGCTCCGGCGGAAACGGCGTCGTCTCGAAGGCGGTCCGGATCGAGCGGCACCCGGTCTCGACCTGTTCGGGCGAGCCCGCTTCGAGGTGCGCCAGCGTCTCGCGAATCACGGCGCCGACGCGGGTGCCGTCGACGAACGCCTGGTACGCCTCCGTCGTCACCACAAAGCCGGGCGGGATCGGCAATCCGGGACCGACGAGCTCCCCGAGCTTCGCCGCCTTTCCTCCGACAAGCGCGAGGTCCGACGAGCGAACGTCCGACAACGCGACGACCTTCGCCATCGATCACTCCGTTCGGCGGAGGGTGTAACTCACGAGGTCGCTTCCCGGCGAGTACGGATGGACGGTACGCTCCGACGTGAGGGTCCACTGTCCTTCGGTCCGCAGGGCCGCGGTCAACGCATCGCCTCGACCGGCGCGGTGCGCCCGAGAGGTCACCTCGTAGAAGTGAAGGGTGCCGCCGCGCCGGATGCGGCCGGCCACCGAGGAGAGATACTTAATCCCTTCGTGCGGAAGGTTGAGAATCGCGCGATCGCACGGTGCGGCGGTCGGCAAGAACGCCTCGACCCGCGCCACCCGCGGCTCGATCCGGCGCTCGAGGCGGTAGCGCGCGCGGCTCCGTTCGAGCGCCGCGATGGCGTACGGATTCGCATCGACCGCCACGAGTCGAGCGGACGGCTGGGCGCGGGCGATCTGGATGGCGAACGGCCCGACGCCGCAACAGAGGTCGTAGACGGTCTCGCCGGGGCCGACTTGAGCGGCGACCCGGGCGTGCTCGTACGCGAGTCGGGGCGAGAAGTAGGCGCGTTCGAGATCGACGTCGATCTCGACCCCGTTTTCCCGGTGACGGGTGGTGAGGGGACCGGCCCCGGCGATCACGGTCAGGAGCCTCCGGCGATCCGGCCCCCGCACGCCGTCGTCCAGAGCGACGACCCGGGCGCCCGGGACGAATCGAAGAAGGGCGTCCCCGACCGCTCGCTGGAACGCCCGCCGTTCCCCGCGAAGCCGGACGACCACGATGTCGCCGACGACCTCGAACGCACGGGGCAGCGGCACCGTCGGCGTTCGCGTCGCATCGATATGGTCGCGGTAGTCGCGCGGAGCGGACGGGCGGCGCGAATCGAAGTCGTGCTCGACGATCGAGCCGAGGTCGGCCGGGACCCGGTGAGCATCGTGGAGGGGCAGGTACAGGTGGTCCGGGTCGGAACCGATCCTGAGGTCGGTCCGCAGCAGTCCCTCGTTCCGCAGCCGGCGGCGAACGGACTCGCCCTCGCTCCGGGCGACCCGAAGCGCGGGGCCCTTCATGGAACGGCGGCCTGCCAGAGGGTCGCCACCACCTGCGCGCCGGTCCGTCGGCCGAGCGCTCCGGCGCGCGCCGCCGCCTCCCCAAATTTGACGGGTCGCGCGGGCCGTTCCGCGGGGGTCACCCCTGCCCCCGTCACGAGGAGCGGCACCGGATCATCCGAATGGCCCTTCACGACGCAGGGAGTCGCATGATCCGCCGTCACGGCGATCCGGATCCGGTCGAACGCGAGGCCCTCTCGTAACGGCCCGAAGAACGAGCGGTCGATTGACTCGATGATCTCGCGCTTGCGGGCAGGGTTACCGTCATGCCCCGGTTCGTCCGGTCCCTTCAAGTGGACGTAGACGAACGGCGCTGTGGCGAGCGCGTCGATGGTCTTCTGGGCGCGCGCTCGGTAGCCAGCGTCCCGGTCCGGCCCCATCGGACCGACGTACTGATCGGAGAGGCCGAGCCACCGGGCGATCCCCCGCTCCACGGGCATCTCGGTGATCGCCGCGCCGGTTCGCCCATGACGTTCGGCGAACGCAGTTGGCCGGGCGCGGCCGATCTGGCCGGCGTTCCGAAGGAGAAGGCCGTTCGCGATCGGTCGGCCCGCGAGCGCCCGACGACCGTTGACGGGAGCCCCGGCGAGCACCCCCAGCGCTCGATCGATCCACCGGTTGACCGCCGCCGCCGTCCGCGCCGCTTCCGGGCTGTGGTCGAGCGGCATCACGGGTCGAAGCCGGCGGTCCGGACTCGACCGAGCGTGGCCCATCCCTCCGACGCGCTCGTAGAACGGGTCGGCGTTCGAGATCTCGGCCGAGAGCGCGCCGCGACGGGGGTGCAGCACGACCACCCCGCGGTGGCCCACCGAAGCCCGGACCGTCACGTCGATCCCGTCGTCATCGAGTAGACGGGCGGCCGTCAGCCCCTCGGCGAGCGCGCTCGCCTCGGACGTGGTGAGCGATCGGCCGACCCGCGGATCGAGGACCCGATGTTCGCCGTCGAACGTCGCGAAGTTCATCCGCAGCGCGACATCCCCCGGTTCGAGCGGAACCTCCAAGCCGAGCGCCTCGAGCACGCCTCGACCGGGAGAATCGACGACGGGGTCGTATCCGAGCAGCGCAAACACGCCGGCGTCGGATTCGGGGGCGATGCCGGGCCCTATCACGATCACGTCGCCGAGCTGCCCCGCGCCGGCCAGCGCGTCGAGATGCGGGGTCTCGGCGGCCTCCAACGGAGTCCGTCCGGCGAAGTCGGGATGGGGACGGTCGGCGAGCCCGTCGAGCACGATCAAGGCATAGCGCGTTGCGGGGTCCAGGCTCGTTCCGGCCGAGTTCTCCCGCGCCATGGCTACGACCTTATAAGCGGAGGTGGGCCTCCGTGCGGCCGTGCAGTCGCCGTTTCAGGTTAAGCGTTTCCTCGCCTCGACCGCCGGAAAGGCGTTGCTCATCGTCGTCGCAATCCTAGCGCTGGTCGGGTCGTTCGTCTACCTCGGATTTCTCATCGGGATCCCCGCCATGCTCCTCTTCGGCCTGGCGCTGCCGATCTGGGCGGGGCTGAAGCGGCCGCGCTACCTCGCGCTGACCGGGCTCTTGATCTTGGTGGTCGCCGCTCCCGCCGCAAACGCGCTCATCACGCAGCAGTTGTTCGTTCCGATCGGGCCGGCGAGCTCCCCCAATACTCTTCCGAACGGAGGGGCGGTTCTTCAGAACGCGACGGTCGCCCCCTTCTCCGGTCCACCGGGGACCAACTTTACGTGGACCGTGACCGTCTTTCCGGCCTACCTCGCCAAGGGGACCGGCACGCTCGTCAACGTGTCGTTGTGGGTGAGCACCTGCCCCGGAGCGACCGGCAACAATAGCCCCAACTGTTCGTCCGGCTACCCGTTCTACCGGTTCGACGATCGAACGATCCCGTCCGGCAACGCTTCGTTTGGGGTGACGTTCCGTTTCGCCCCGCCGTCCGTCAACATCTGGGCGTGGCAGATGGCCGCGGTGGTCCGAAACTCAACGACCGGTAACCTGAGCTACATCTTCCTCGAAGGCGACGCGAACTACCTCAACGGCCTCGAAGGACCGGTGGTCGGGACGTTCGGGCAGATCTACCTCGCGTTCCTCGGCGCGGTGTACACCAACGTCTTCCTGTACGTCGGCGCTCCGTTCTACATCGCTCTCCTCCTCTACATGTTCTTGAAGTCGCGTCAACGCCGCCGTGCCGACGAACTCGCCCGCTCCCGGGCCCCGCCGGCCTCGGCGCCGAGCGACTCCGGACCGGGGTCGGGGTCTACGAGGAGCGCGTCCACCTTGGAGCGCGCGTGCCCGAATTGCGCGGCGGTCGTCTACCCGAACGAATCGACCTGCTGGAAGTGCGGCGCCAACCTATCGGCGAACCCCGCATCGGCGAACCAACCGCTCCCGTCCGGCCGACCGCCGTCGGGTTGACGCGGTCCGTTTCTCGGTCGGCCAAACATATCCCGCCGGCCCCCGACGTTCGTTCCCGGTCGATGGTGGCGGCCAATCGGCTACGGCTTCCGGGCCGTTCTCCGATCGACGCAGTGTCCGGTGTCCGTCCCGCGGGCGGCGGCTCAAGGGGTCGGAGGACCGAGAAGGGTGCTGGTCGATCCGGTAAACCCGTTCACGCCGAATAACGTGAAGGCGTAGTTGTGGCCCCAGAGGTTGGCCGAAGACGGGCCGCTGGCCGGTCCGGCGACCATCAACACAAACGCTTCCCCGGGCGAAAGCGGAGAGTTCGGATTCGCTCCCGAGCACGACCCCGGCCCGGACGAGGCGGTCCACGTATTCGTGGTCAAGTTGTAGACAGCGACTTGGCACGGCACCCCCACGCGATTCTCGAGTGTCAAGGACGCATTTTGCAAGGCGACCGGTCCGCCCGAACTGCTCAAGACGCCGACCGTCACCGAACTCGCGGTCACGCCGTTTTGGGTGCTCGAAATGCTGATGTTGTACCAGAAGCAGGTGGCGCCCGGCCCGAAGCAGCCGGGACCGGCCTCGCCGTAGGCGGACGGTGCGGCGACCGACAGAGAGGAGGCGAGGTCGATCGACGCAGGGACCTTGAAGTACGTCGTGATCGCGACCCAAAGGGCGACCGCCAACGCGACCGTAATGGCCACGAGAAGGATCGTCGCGATCACCGGCGATACACCTCGGCGAGACCCTCTTCGCCAGCTCGATCGACCCCACAACATCGACGGGCGACGGGCGCGACGTTCGCTTCTCATCACGGGGCCGACGCACTCACCCCTCTTGAACCTTCGGCGGCAAGAGAACTCCGCGGACCCGTACGGGTCCGTTCCGAATGAACCGAACGCTCAAAGCCGAGTCGACGGCCGGCGGCGGAGCGCTCGCGCCTTCGAAACCCGGCTTGGCGGCCATCGTCGGCCGGGTCCGCAGCCAAAGCGGAACGCGTCGACCGCACCGGCGCGAGGGCGCGCGCGGGGGAGTGTTATACAAGGGGGGATTGCGGGATCGAGCTGTTCGACAACAAGCGTTCTTCGTTCGACACCTCAGAGATCGTCGTCCAACGGCGTGCCGGCTTTTCTCTCGCGAAGTCGACCCCGGGTTTAAGTACGAGAATTTTCCATACGGTCGCTCGCTGTGTTCGACAAGTCCCGTCCTGCGACCGCTCGCGCGTCGGTGCGCCGCGAGCGCGAGCGGGCCGGGTCGGCGGACGACGCGCGCATCGCGCTACGGTGCAACCGAGACGAACTCGAACTGCTCGACTCCCACGTCGCCCGGGGCGAGTTTTCGAGCCGATCGGAGTTGATGAGAGCCGCGCTGCACGCGTTTCTGCGGGCCCGAGCTTGGTCGAACCTCCCGACCCCGCGCGTGGACGCCGACGGCTTGGTCGAAGCCACGGTTCGTCTACGCCCCGACGAGTATGCCACGCTCGTGGCGTACGCGGCGAAGGTCTGCAACGGCCGCCGGGTCGACGACGTCCTCGCGGAATTGGTTCGGCGAGCGGAGAGCGAGCTCAAACTGACCGAGCTCGTTCGACGCACGCACGAACGGATCCGGGAGGCCGCATCGACCGGAGCGACCGTCGGCGCGCTCGAGGAGAGCGGGAAAGACCTCGAGCGCCGGGGGGTGCTGGGCCGGTAGGACGGGGCAGCACGAGCGCGGCGAAAGAGGGGTGGATCCGTGTACGAGGCCAGCGACCGCCGGGAGCCGGACGCTCCCGGGGGTAAGATCGACGAGCGAACGAGTGAGAACGGGACGGCGGTCACGACGGCCGCGCTAGCAAACGTGCGATGCGTGCTCGTCGCGATCGGAGGCGGGGGCGTGCGCATCGGGCGAGAGCTCGCCCGCCAGCGGATCCGCTTCTTTGAGACGGTCGCGATCAACTGCGACGCGAGCGTCCAGGGCCTCGAGGAATTTGATCACCGCATCTGTCTCGCGCCCGGCTCGCTCCTCGACGGGGGGACGGCCGGCTCCGCGCAGGTGGCCGGCACGCTCGCCCGGGCGGCCCGGACGACGCTCGAGCGGGTCTACCAAAACGCATCGTTCACGGTGATCGTGTCGAGCCTCGGCGGAGGCACGGGAAGCGGCGTCTTTCCGTTTGCGCTCGAGCTCGCCTGCACGCGGTCGGACTTCGTCTCGGCGTTCGTCGTCAAGCCGTTCGCGTGCGAGCGCGAGCGGCGGGCGATCGCGGAGCGGGTCCAAGCCCACCTCGAGTTCATCGGCCCGGACGTCGACAAGCACGAGCGCGGCGAGGCCGAATTGCGGGTCCTGGACAACGAGGCGGCCCAGGAACGGAACCCCCGGCTCCCGATGAGCCGTCTCGCGAGCCACTGGGCGGCTGAGATCCGGGAGTACATTGAGCAGACCTACCTGATCCCCCTCGAGAGCACGCTGCGGGCAATGACCGCGCGCGCCGTTTCGAGCGAACCGCCGCTCTCCGCACCGCCGATCGTCGCCCCGGCCGTCGACCCCCTCTGGCAGCCACCGGTCGTGCCGATCGAGGCGACGCCGCCGATGGCGCCGGAAGCCCCGCTTCCCGCCATCGCCCCGGCCGGCGGCGCGGACGTGACGTTCGAGGTCGAGGGAGCCGCCGCGCGTCCGACGCCGCCGAACTGAGCGCAGTCGAGCCGTCGCCGGGATCGGCGCCGTCGGTTTCCCCGCCGCCGTGAAGCTTAAGCCGAGCGGACGGTCGACGGCGCCGTGCGGCTGTCGCTCAGCGGTCGGACGTCGGTCGCCTTGCTCGTCGTCGTGCTCCCCGTGGTCCTCATCTTCGTCACCGTCATCTGGTTCTCGGCGAATCCGATCTCGCTATTCGGGCTCTTCGCGGTGCTCGTCGGCGGCCTCGCCTACCTGATGACGTACAGCGACGCCGAGGCCGCCTGACCGGCCGATCGCTATCGGTACATCTCGGCCGGCATCGGGGCGGCCTCCGGCGAAGCGGCCTTGGCCGCGGGCTTCATCGACTGACGCAAGATCCGCTCGATCTGGGCGGCTTGGGCCCGGATCGGCGCCGTGTCGATGCTCGCCTCGGGAACGAGTCGGTCGAACGTCTCGAGCAACACCGCGCCCGCCCGATGGTCGGGGTACCCTTCGGGGCTTCGGCTGCTGACGAGGAGGGTCGCGACCGGCATCTCGAGTGGGATCGCCCGCACCAATAGCGCGCCCGTGACGCCGCCGATGACGCCATCCTCCAAGAGGCGCGCCCGGGCCGGCGCGAACATCTTTTCCACCGTCGGATTCCGCTGGGCGTAGACGATCCAGACCATGTCGGGGTCGTCGTCCGCCGACGCCGCCCCATCCTCCACCGGATGCGGGACGACCCCCTCCAGGCAGAGGACGAAGCGGGCCCGGCGCTCGATCGCTCCGTCCAGGATCGCGGCGGCGAGTTGGGACGCTTGCGCGGGCGTTGGCGGGAATTCCGACATGATGAGGGCGAGATCGTCGCGGCCGTAGACCCGGACCGGTGGGTGGACGATCCCGCCCTGGACGACGGCGACGGGCGGCGTTTCGCTGCCTTCGACGAGCCCGACCCGCGGCAGCTTGAGCGAGCGGATCAGGTAGTGCGCCGCCACGGTCGTCGCGAGGCCGGCGCCCGGAAACGAGGAAACGACGACCGAGCCGGGCCGCAGTCGGGGGCTTCCCGGAACGTCCGACCACCGATATCCCATGACCCGGGTCCCACCGTTCACGGCCATTTAGCCCCACCGGCCAGCGTGCGCTAGTCCACCCTGCCGTTAATCCTTGAGTGGTTCCGCCTCATGCCTTGCGAGTGGAGCTTGCGCCACTTATCGTGAGTGCGTTCCCGTCGGGGGATGCCGCGATGGAGAGCGCATGGACCCCAACCAGAAGCCGCCATTCACCTCGGTCGGGTGCAACGCCGTCGATGGCGGCGGCTCGTACACCAGCGCACCGCGCCTCTGCGGGAAGTCCAGCGGGCGCAGATCGTCCTGTTGGCCGATCACGGAAGACCAAACGCTGTCATCGCCCGACCACTCCACCTCGCCGTCAACACCGTCCGTCTCTGGCGCCGTCGGTTCGTAGAGGACCCGGAGCACGATCTCGAGGACCGCTCTCGACCCGGTCGCCCTCGGATCTCCTCCGACATCGACCGGGCCACGGTGGTGGTCCTCGCCTGCGAACTGCCCGCTCGCCGAGGGCTTTCGCTCAGCCGCATCTCCTATGCCGACATCGCTCGGGAGATCCGTCACGAGATGCCCCCCGCTCCCAGCCGCTCGACCATCGCCCGATGGCTCCGGTCCGATGCCCTCCGACCTTGGCGCTTCCGCTATTGGAAGTTCCCTCGGGACCCGTACTTCCGCGCGTTCGCCGAGCCGGTGATCGACCTCGACCACCGCCGTTGGGAAGGCCGACCTCCCGGCCCTGACGAGTATGTCCTCTCGGCGGATGAGAAGACCTGCATCCAACCCCTACGACGCACTCGACCCACCCGAGCCCCTTCGTCGGGCCATCCGATCCGAGTGGAGCACGAATACGAGCGGCGGGAGATCGTCACCTATCTTGCCGCCCTATACGCCGGTCGAGGGAAGGTCGTCGGGGGCCTTCCCGAGGCCAACAACAAGGTGACCTTCTATCGGTTCGTCGATGCAATGATGGCCCGAGAACCGTATCGCTCGGCCGCGACGGTCTTCTGGATACTCGACCATGGCCATTCCCATCACCCCGCGACCTTCTCGTATTGGTTGCCGAGGCGACACCCGAACGCCCGGCCGGTCTACACACCGACCCACTCGAGTTGGCTCAACGTGATCGAGAGCTACTTCTCGGCCCTCACCCGCAAGGCGCTGACGCCCAACGACTTTCCGACCCCGCAGGCGCTCCGCGAGAGGATCCGACCCGACTTTGGAGGTCCGACCGGATTCACCTCGAAGGGGCGTTGGGGGTATCTTATTCAATTAGCATGACCAGGTAAATCGTATCGTGCAGTTGAACGATTTGTTCATTACGTTGGGGTGTTTCCCTACGTGTGCAGTTCCGCTTCCGCCGCCGAGGCTCCCAGACCTACGTCTATCTCGTCCAGAAGGCGCGTCGGGACGGCAAGGTCGTCAATGTCGCCGAGATGTACCTGGGCATCCAGGACGAGGTCCCCCGCCGTCTGACCGACCCGGACACCAACACCGAGGGGCTCGAGTTCCTCCCCTACCCGTTCGGCACAACCGCGGCGTTCCTCGCCGCCGACGAAGAGCTCGGGTTCTCTCGGATCGTCCAAGAGCTGACCGGCAGTCGCGCCACCGCGCTCAGTCTCCTCGCCTTCATCGCCCGACACGCCCATGAGCCGGTCTCGAAGAACGGGATGACCGACTGGGCGAGTCGCTCGTTGTTCCGGTTCGTTCAGGGTCTCCCCGACCTCTCCTGCCGCTCTACCTCGAACACATGGATCGTCTTACCGACGAGGTCGTTGAGCAAATCACCCTCCGTCTCGGCGAGGAGCTGGTGAGGAAGGGCCACCGGCCCTCGCTCGTCTTCTTCGACCCGACGAACTTCTCGACGGAGCAGCAGCCGCCCGAGGACGACCCGGAGCGACAGCTGGCCAGGCCCGGGCACGCCAAGGACGGGAATCTCCAGGCGAAGCTCGTGGGGCTCGCCACCGCCGTGACGGACGAGCACCTGCCGGTCTACCATCGGGTCTATCCCGGGAACGAGAACGACACGAAGCTGTTCCAGGAGGTTGTCGGGACGATGGTCGGCCAGCTGGTGAAGTTCGGGGTGGTCGCCGACGACCTCACGTTTGTCTT
>JAKAVH010000156.1 GCA_021827545.1 Thermoplasmata archaeon | reverse complement strand
CGGTCGCCGTACACTCCGTACGCCGGAAGCTCGACACCGCCCGCCGCCGTCGGGCCCGCCGAGGGGAAGCTCGACCTCTGGACGTTCTTCTTGCGCGCGCTCGTCAACACCGCGATCATCGCGGTGTCGGGGATCGTGACGTGGTGGTTCGTCCACCACTAGGCCGGCGCGTCGGTTCGGGCAAACCATTATCTAAGCGGGTCGGGTCGGCGCGCCGCCGACGCCTCGTGGGGCCGTGGGGTAGCTTGGACCATCCTTCTTGCTTGGGGTGCAAGAGACTCCGATTCAAATTCGGACGGCCCCACCTCCTCGGGTCCCGGTGGGTCCTTTTCGGCTAGTGGCCGGGCGTAGGCCCGCCGGTCGCCGATCCTATCTTCGACCCGGACGTCCGTTTCGACGGGGACGCCCGGGGCCGAAAGGCGTTCGCTCCGCCGTCGTCCTCGTCTCTCCCCGGCGCCGAGGCGGGGTATCGTCGCGCCTCGTCTGCCGGGACCCGGCCGTCCCCCGCACGTCCCCCCCGGCCCGCGGGCGCGCGAGCCCGACCGGTCGGCGGGGTCCGCCTCGTGGGCAGCGGTCGCGTTCACCGTGGGCGTGTTATACGTCGTTCCCCGTCCCACGATCCGGGCGCTCGCGTCCGCACGAAGGGGCGGCCCGGGCGCGGCCGCTCGGGCGTCGCTCCCAACGCGGGGGGGCCGGCGAGCGCTCGGGCGCGAGCGGCGGGGACTCATGTAGCCGTGCGTCGATGCGCGCGGCGATGGGCCGTCGGTTCGTGTCCGAGCGCCAAAGGGACCGGTACTATCTCGCCGCCCAGCGGGAGGGCCTGCGGTCCCGGGCCGCGTTCAAGCTCGCCTACCTCGACGACCGCTTCCGCCTCTTCCGTACGGGCGGGCGCGTTCTCGACCTCGGGGCGGCCCCGGGCGGCTGGGCCCTGATCGCCCGCGACCGCGTCGGAGGCCCCGGGCGGGTGGTCGCCGTGGACCTGCGGCCGATCGAACCGATCGAGGGCGTCGAGGTCGTCCGGGGACGGGTCGGCGACCCGCGATTGACGGGGCGGCTCGGACCCGAGCCGTTCGACGTCGTCCTCTCCGACCTCTCGCCGCGCATCGGGGGAGCGTACGCGACCGACCATGCCCGCTCGGTCGCGCTCGTCCGGGACGCCTTCGAGGTCGCGCGGGCGCATCTTCGACCCGGTGGGACGTTCGTGGCCAAGGTGTTCGCCGGCGACCTGCTGGACGACCTCGCGCGGGACGTCGCGGCATCGTTCGATGACGTGCGGCGCACCAAGCCTCCCGCGTCGCGCGATCCGTCCTCGGAGCTCTACCTGGTCGCGCGCGGCTACCGACCCCGCCGGGAGCGGTCCGGTGCGAAGTCGCCGGATTCCGAGGTCCCCGGCCGGCCCGCTATATAGGTTCGGAGATTACCCCGCTCCCCCGTTTGAGGCTTGGTCACTCGTGATCCGATTCGGACCTGCGGGGATCCCTCTTTCCTGCAAGGGGCGAACGCTCCGGGACGGCATTGCGGACGTCCACCATCTCGGGCTCACCGCGATGGAGGTCCAGTTCATCAAGGTCAACCCGCTGACGCGGCTCGCGCTCGACGAGGAAGTGGGCCACCTCGCCCGCGAACTCCCCCAGCAGCTCGTCGTCAGCGTCGGGCCATCGGACCACCAGGGCGGCCCCCCGAGCCTCGACGCGATCTCGGCCCCGATCCGCCGGCGCGATTCGGTCTCGACGCTCACGTGGAGCCTCGCGAAGGACTATCCCGACCTCCAGCAGACGAAGATGCTCGGACGCGCGCTCGACGCGGACCTTACGCTGCACGCGCCCTACTACGTCGATTTCTTCGGCTCGAGCGACGCGCGCGAGCAGTCGACCCGGCAGATCCAGTGGGCCGGGGTCCTTGCGCAAGGGCTCGGGGCGCGGCTCACGGTGACGCACCTCGGATTCTACGGGGGGGGCGACCGGAGGGATTCCGTCCAGGAGCTCACCGAGATCGTCACCGACCTCTCCGACTGGTTCTCGAAGTTCTCGAAGGGGACGGTTCGCCTCGCGATCGAGCCGAGCGGCCACCCCGACGTCTTCGGTTCCCGGGAGGAGGTCCTCGAGCTCGTCCGCCGGGTCAAGCGGACGGTGCCGGTCCTCAACCTCGCACACCTCGCGGCCCGCGAACGCACGAACTTCGAGGACCCCGCCCAGCTCGAGACGCTGGTCAAGCAGTTCGTGGAGGCGACCGACGGTCCCCTCTACCTCAACTTCTCGGGCGTGGAGTTCTACGGCCCGGGCGAGTTCCGGCTGACCCCGATCAAGCGCGGCCTCGTGCGGTTCGACCCGCTCGCGGAGCTCCTCGCGGAGCGGGACTACGATGTGACGGTGATCTCGAGCTCTCCGCTCCTCGAGCACGACGCGATGTACATGAAGCTCCTCTACGAGCGCGCGCTCACGCGGCGCTGGACGAAGCTACACGCGGCGCCGGCCGCGCGAGCGCCCGGGGCCCCGGCGGCCCGCAAGGCGGGCGCCCCCGGGGTGCGCCCGTCCCGACAACCGGCGGCCCGGCCCGCGCGCCCGGCCGCGGCGGCCGCGCGTCCCAGGGAGGCGAAGGTTCGTGGGCACCAACGGGGACGCTGAGCGCCCGACGGTCACTCGCGCCGTCCGCTACATCGGCGAGAGGGTCACCGCCGCGCTCGAGCGGGTCGACCCGAAGGCGATCGGCCGCGCCGTCGACCTTCTCGCGCGGGCCCCGCAGATCTTCGTCTACGGCGCGGGACGCAGCGGCATCATCGGCCGCGCGTTCGCGATGCGGCTGGTCCAAGCGGGCCTGCGCGCGTACGTCATCGGGGAAAGCGTCACCCCGATCGTCCGCCGGGGGGATACCGTCTTCCTGCTCTCGGGCCAGGGCGAGAGTTACTCGTCGATGCAGACCGCCAACATCGTTCGGCGCGAGGGCGCCGACCTCATCGTCCTCACGGCCCGTCCGGGGTCGAAGATCGCGCACACCGCGACCGTCCTCCTCACGATCGAGTTCGCCGAGGACCCCGACCGCCCCCGCTACGCGCCGCTCGGAACGCTGTTCGAGTCGGCGAGCCTGCGGCTTACCGACAGTCTCATCGCCGAACTTTTGCGGACGCGAGGCGAGACCGAAGATTCGATGCGACGGCGCCACGCGATCATGGTCTAGCGCCCGGCCGCGCGCCAAAGCTTAAGGAGCGGTCCCCTTCCCGGCCGGCGTGTCCGCCAAGGGATCTGCGGTCCCTCGCACCCTCGTACCCGTCCCGTCGCGGTTCTTCGTTACGAGCGGCAAAGGGATCAACAAGACGAGCGAGCTCAACGCCTTCGACCTCGCGCTGCTCCAGGCCGGCATCGGGGAGCAGAACTTGGTGAGCGTATCGTCGGTCCTGCCGATCGGGATCCGCCAGATCGACCGGGAGACGATCCCCCGGGGAGCCATCACGCACTGCGTCCTGTCGCGCCACGCGGGCGGCGAAGGCGAGGTGATCAGCGCGGGGATCTCGTACGGCTTCCGCACCGACGGCCAGGGCGGCTACGTGGCCGAAGGCCACCTCCACGGCACGCAGAAGTCCCTCAAGGAGTTCCTCAAGTGGCGGATGGAAGAGATCGCGCACTTCCGCGGCGTCGAACTGCGACGCATCCACTACCGGACCGAGGAACTCTCGATCCCGATGGACCACTACGGGGTCTGCATCGCCGCGTGCGTCTTCCTTCCGTAGGCCCCCGGGCGGCTAGAGCAGCTTTCGGAAGAGCAGCTTGTCCTCGAGCCGACCGTCGATCGCGAGCTTGCGCGTCACGAGGGCCTTCATCGGGCCGATCTCCTTGCGCACGAGGCCGTGGAACGTCGCGACGTCCGTCGTGATCGTAACGTCGGCCTTGGGGGCTCGGCCCGATCGCAAGTTCGCGAGTCGGCCCCCGGCGAGGTCGACCGCGTAGGTCCCCGCGTCGGTGAGCCGGATCTCGATCGTCCGCGCGAGGCCGGCGAGCTCCTCCGCCGTCGCGGGGGTCCTCTCGGCGTGGCGGTTGAACCGCTCGACGAGCCCCGCGAGGGTCTCCTCCACCGTCATGGAACGAACGCGTCCAGCGTCCGAGCCGGTCGGGCGGGCTTAACCCTTTGCATCGTGGCCCACGAACCTCGCATCCACGGCGGGACGGGGCCGCCGTCCGCGAGCGCGCGCCGGGCGAAGTCGATCGTCCGCCGGTCGGACGGGTAGCCACTTCCGATCGACGCGTCGAGCGAGTGCGCGAGCCGCGCGATCGCCCGGTCGCGACGGACCTTCGCGACGATCGACGCGGCCCCGACGACGGGGTCGTCACGATCGGCGTGGTGCCGGGCGACGATCCGTACGTCGCCGCCGGATCGACCGGCGACCGACCGACCGAACCGCTGTGCGTCGACGTCGCACGCGTCGACGTACGCCACGTCGGGCTTCAGCGCGCGCACGAGCCGGGCGAACGTCTCGGCTTCGAGCTCGTTGAGGCGACCGCGCTCGACGTAGCGGTCGATCGTCTTCGGCGCGAGCGCGACCGATCGGCGCTCGCCGACGGACGAGAGACGGCGGTAGACCTCCGACCGGGCGCCGGGAGAGAGGGCCTTCGAGTCCCGCGCGCCGGCCCCTACGAGCGTCGGGATGCGGTCCTCCCGCACGAGGAACGCGCCGACGACGAGGGGGCCCAGGAGGCTTCCGCGCCCCGCCTCGTCGATCCCGAGGATCCTACCGCCCGTCGTACCGTTCCCCGGCGCCGGACACGCGTCAAGCAGTTAAGCCGTCGCGGCGCTGGGCCGACGATGTCGCTCGACGGACTCATCGTGCCGATCCCGACCCTCTTCGCCGATGACGGCGCGCTCGACACGGGGCGCAACGCGAAGTTCGCGCGCACCCTCTCGGACGCGAAGGTCGACCACCTCTTCCTCCTCGGCTCGCTCGGCGAGTTCCCGTCGGTCGACGACGAAGAGCGTACCCGGCTCGTCGACGTCGTCGTCGAGAGTGCGACCGGGAAGACGGACGTCTGGGTCGGGGTAGGGGCGCCCTCGACCCGGCGGGCGGTCGCCTACGCCGAGGAGGCGGAGGCGGTGGGCGCCGCCGCGGTCGTCGCGGTCCCGCCGTACTACCTGCACCCGTCCCTTGCGGCCGTCGCGAGCTACTACCGCGCGATCCGCGCCGCCGTGACCGTGCCGCTCCTGGCGTACAACATCCCGTCCCTCGTCGGCTACCCGCTGCCGGCCGACCGGGTGCACGCCCTGGCCGCCGACGGGACGCTCGCCGGCGTCAAGGACACCTCGGGCTCGCTACCGAGCGTCGAGGCGTTCCTGCGCGGGGCCCCGCCCGGGTTCGCCGTCTTTCCCGGGGACGACGTGCTCGCGAGCGCCGCGATCGCCCGGGGCGCGCGGGGCGCGGTGATGGGGATCGCCAACGTCGTGCCGAGGCTCTGCGTCGAGCTCGTCGCCGCCGCCCGGGGCCCCGACCGCGCCCGCACCGAGGAGCTCCAGTCGCTCGTGGACGCGCTCGTCGACGTCTCGCGGAGCGCGCCGTTCCCGTCCGTCGACAAGTTCCTCGCCGCCGAACTCCGGGACGCCGAGGTCGGCTATCGGGCCCCCTACGACCCGCTCACGGTCGAGGAGCGGGAGGTGGTGCGGGAACGCCTCGCTCCGCTCCGGCCACGCCTCGCGCCGTTCCTCGGGCGGTGAACCGTGCGCGCGGTCGTCGTTCGGCCCCCGGCCGCGGGTGTCGCCCTCGAGGACGTTCCCGCCCCCTTGCTCCCGCCGGGGGCCGTGCGGGTCTCGGTCCTCGAGTGCGGCGTCTGCGGGACCGACCACGACATCGTGGGCGGACGGTACGGACGACCGCCGGCGGGCTCGGAGTTCCTGATCCTCGGCCACGAGAATCTGGGGGAGGTGGCGGAGGTCGGCGCCGGGGTCGACGGGTTCGCTGCCGGCGACCTCGTGGTCGCGACGGTGCGGCGTGGCTGCGGCCGGTGCCGGTTCTGCCGGTCGAACCGGTCGGACTTCTGCGAGACGGGCGACTTCACCGAGCGGGGGATCGGTGGGGCCCACGGCTACATGGCCGAGGAGTACGTCGACGTTCCCGCCTACCTCGTGAAGGTCCCGCCGGCGCTGCGCCGGGTCGCGGTCCTCCTCGAGCCGCTCAGCGTGGTCGAGAAGGCGGTCTTCCAGGGCCAGCGCGTGCTCGACCGCAAGGAGCCGACCCCGGGCGAGCCGAAGACGGGAACGCCGACCGCCCTCGTCGCCGGGACCGGGGCGATCGGAATGCTCGCCGCGTTCCTCCTGCGAGTCCGGGGGTACGAGGTCGTGGGGGTCGACCGTCACGGCGACGACACGCCCGCCGCGAAGACGCTCGCTCGTACCGGAGTGGCGCACGCGAACGTGCTCGCCGGCTTCGACGTGCTCGGCAAGCGCCGGTTCGACCTCGTGGTCGAAGCGACCGGGTCGGCCACCCTCGACTTCGCCCTCATCGACCGGCTGGGGCCGAACGGCGTCCTCGTCCTCACGGGGATCCCGGACGCCGACGCCCCGCCGACGCCGGTCCCGGGCGGCGCACTCCTCCGGGACGTCGTGCTCGGAAACCAGGCGATCGTCGGCTCCGTCAACGCGAATCGCACGTACTTCGAGGCCGGCCTGCGCGACCTCACGGTCTTCGAAGAGCGGTGGCCCGGGGCGGTCGGTGCCCTGGTTTCGGGCCGCCAACCGCTCGAAGCGTTCCGCGACGTCCTCACGACCCACCCCGGCGGAACGATCAAGATGGTCCTCACCGTGCGGCCCGGGGGCGCGGCGGGGACCGCGCCCTAAAGGTCAAATAGGCGACTCCGCTCGAACCGCTCCTCGCTGGGAGGACCGATGGGGATCTGGCAGGGACTGTCCCGCCGCAAACGCACCGGGGGCCGGCTCCGGCCGATCCGCAAGAAGCGACGGTTCGAGATCGCCCCCGAGCTCCAGCACGCGACCGTTGGCCCCGGGACCGTCAAGCGCTACCGGGGCCGGGGGCTCAACCCGAAGCTGAGGATCCTCACGACCACGTCGATCAACGTCTTCGACCCCGCCACGAAGAAGATGCAGAAGGCGACGATCGTTACCGTCCGGGAGAACCCGGCGAACCCGAACTACGTCCAGCGCAACATCATCACGAAGGGTGCGATACTCGAGACGGACGTCGGATTGGTCCAGGTGCGCTCGCGTCCGGGCCAGGACGGGGTTCTGAACGGGGTTCGCGTCCCGCCACGCGCCACGGCGTGAGGCGTCCCGGCGGATGCCCGAGCACTTCTACGTCTACCCGGCGTACCTCGCCCAGGGTCGCTCGCGCGCCGAGGGACGTCGCCGGCCCTCGGGCGAGGGGATCCCCGACGTTACGGTCGCCGAGATCGCGGAGGCGGCCCGGCGGCTCGGCTACCGTGTCGAGGTCGAGGCCGAGAAGTCGTACCCCCGGGACCCGACGACGCTCGTCGGGCGGGTCAAAGTGACGAAGCGAGCGGGAAGCTCGAAGACCGGGTTCCTCAAGCTTGTGGCCGCGGAGGTCCGTCGTCACCGGGGACCCGCGGGACGGCCCTAGCATGGAGGAGCCCGGGACCGTCTACTTCACCGGCACGGCCGGCGCGGGGAAGACGACGCTCGTGCGCGCGTTCGCCGACTGGACGAAGAGCGCCGGGTACGACGCGACGGTCGTCAACCTCGACCCGGGAAGCGAGGCGGACGGGACGGGGTTCGACATCGACATCCGAGAGTGGGTCCGCCTCTCCGACCTCCAGGAGGAGTACAACCTCGGGCCGAACGGCGCCCAGGTCGCGGCCGCCGACATGATCGCCCTCAAGATCTTCGAAGTGCGCCAGGCGATCCAGGAGCTCAAGTCGGACTACGTGCTCGTCGACACGCCCGGCCAGATCGAGCTCTTCGCGTTCCGCGAGGCATCGAAGGCGATCGTCGACGCGCTCAGCGGCGACCGGTCGGTGATCGCCTTCCTCTTCGACCCCGCGCTCGCGCGAACGCCGGGAGGGTTCGTCTCGCTCCTCATGCTGAGCTCGACCCTCGAGTTCCGCTTCCGTTTGCCGATGGTGAACCTGCTCGCGAAATCGGACGTCCTCACGCCCGAGCAGCTCGCCGAGGTGACCTCCTGGTCCGACGAGCCCGGGGCGCTGTACGAGGCAGTAACGCGTGACGCGCCGACCCCCGACGTCCAGCTGTCGACCGAGCTCTTCCGGGCCATCGAGACGATGGGCCCGCTCGGGGGGGTGCTGCCGACCTCGGCGAAGGAGAACCTCGGCCTCGAGGCGCTCTACCAGGCGTGCCAGCGGGTCTTCGCCGGAGGCGAGGACCTCGAACCGTCGCACGCCCCGTCGACCGACTGAGGCCGACGGAGGTCGGGCGGTCGCTGGCCCGTTACTCGTCGGTGAAGAAGAGGCCCATGCCCGCGGAAGCGCTCTCCTCTTCGTCCTTGAACCGTCGGTAGAGCGGTTCGGCCTCGGCGCTGAGAAGGCGGGTGCCGACCGCGTCGAGGAGCCCTTCCGCGCGCTTCACCGCGTCGGCCGAGCCCTCGACGAGCACGTACGTGCGGTCGCCCGGGCCGCCGAGGGCCCCCGCGTCCCGGACCTTCTGGCTCTGTCGGGAGACGACGTCGTCCCGCAGCGCTGCGTCGAGCTCGGTCCGCTTCGAGGACGGAACGGAGTAGATCGTCCACGCCATGCCCCCGGCCGACCCGGCTCGCCTATATGGGGTTGTTCGAAGGGGAGGAACGGGCGGACCGGGGGGTTCCGAAAGCGATGTACGCGCGGTCGACCGACTCTCCGGTGCTGCTCATCGGCGCCGCGCACGTAATCGACCTCGCCCGGCCGCTGCGCGAGCTCCTGAACGAACGGACGCTCGACGGGATCGCGATCGAGCTCGACGCGGAACGCGCCGACGCGCTCCTCGCCCCCGAGGGTCGGCGCCCCCGGGGCGGCGGGCCCCTCTTCGCGCGCCTGTGGAGCCTTCTGCAGCGCCGCCTCGGCGCCGAGATCGGCGGGGGGGTCCCGGGCGCCGAGATGAAGGCGGCGGCCCTCGTGGCGCGCGAGCGGTCCCTTCCGCTCTTCTTGGTCGACGACCCGATCCGGTCGACGCTCGTCCAGTTGGTGCGGGCGATGCCGTTCAAGGAACGCGTGCTCCTCCTCGCGAGCGCCGTGGTAGGACTCTTCCTCCCCGCGCGGGTCGTCGAGCGGGCGATCGACCGTTACGTCGACGCGCCGGACGACTACACCGCGGAGCTGCGGCAGGTGAGCCCGACGCTCGCTCGCGTCCTGATCGACGACCGCAACGAGCACATGGCGGACCGCCTCGCCGAGCTGCGGCACCGCGGGTACGGACGGATCGCGGTCGTGGTGGGGGACGCTCACCTCTCGGGGCTCCGCACCGCCCTCGGACGTCGGGGGATCCCGACCGAGTCGGTCCCGTTCCGCGAACTGAGGGCCGCTAAAGGACGCGCACCGAGCTCTTCGTGACCTCGTCCACCGCCTGCGCGAACGCGTCCGCGAACCGGGAGAGTTCGGGGGAGCGGTGCTCCTCGATTCGGCCCGCATCGCCCAGGGCGGAGACTTCGGGCACGACGGGGAGCTCGGCGAGGACGGGGAGCCCGTACTCGGCCCCGACGGCGCGGACCCGGCTCGGGCCGAAGAGCGAGATCCGCTCGCCGCAGTGAGGGCAGGTGAGGTACGCCATGTTGTCCACGACCCCGAGGAGGGCGACGTGGAGGTCGCGAGCCATGTTCATCGCCTTTTTGACGATCAGCGCCGCGAGGTCCTGGGGGGTGAGGACGAAGACCATCCCGTCGATCGGGATCGTCTGGAAGACCGTGAGCGGCACGTCGCTCGTACCGGGCGGCATGTCGATGAGCAGGTAGTCGAGCGACCCCCAGTTGACGCCGCCGAAGAACTGCGTGATGAGCCGGGTGACGAGCGGTCCCCGCCAGATCACGGGCGTCTGCTCGTCCTCGACCATGAACTGCGAGGAGACGACCGAGATGCCGGTTCGGGACGACGCGGGCTCGATCCCCTCGCCCCGGTCGACGAGGGGCCCGGTGAGACCGAGGAGCTTCGGGATCGACGGGCCGGTGATGTCCGCGTCGAGGATCCCCACGGCGAGGCCCCGTCGGCGCAGCTCGGTCGCGAGGAGGGCCGTGACCGACGACTTCCCGACCCCTCCTTTGCCGCTGCCGATCGCGACCACGTGGCGGACCGAGCCCTTGCTCATCCGCTGGAGCAACCCCCGCGCTGGCGGACGTGCCCCGTGAGAGTGTCCCTCCGCGGTCGGCGGCGGGCCGGGCGTGGCGCCGGGAGGAGCGGCCATCGGGTTGCCACGGGGGTGCGGCTATATAACGCGAGACCCGTGCGAACGACCGGTCGGGGGGGATCGATGTCCGTGGGCCGATCGGCAGAGCTGGACGAGCTGTTCTGCCCGGCGTCCGTAGCGGTCATCGGCGCGTCGAACCGTCCCGGGAAGGTCGGCACGATCCTCTTCCGCAATATCCTCGAGGCCGGTTTTCGCGGGGTCGCCTACCCGGTCAACCCGACCTGGAAGAGCGTCTCGGGGGTCCGCTGCTATCCGGACGTCGCGTCGCTCCCCGAGGCGCCCGACCTCGGGGTCGTGATCGTGCCGGCCGGGGGGGTCGCGGACGTCGTCGAGGAGCTCGGTCGCGCCGGGACCCGGGGGGTCGTCGTCATCTCGGCGGGATTCCGCGAGGTCGGCGACGCGGGGACCCGCCTCGAGGCGGAGGTCGTCCGTCGGGCGGAGAAGTACCGCATGTCGCTCGTGGGTCCGAACTGCTTCGGCGTCTTCAACACCGACCCCGAGGTGAGCCTGAACGCGACGTTCAGCGAGTCGCTCCCCCCGCGGGGGAACATCGCCTTCGTCTCCCAAAGCGGGGCGCTCGGCGCGGGGATCCTCCAGTACGGCATCGCGGAGCGGATCGGGTTCTCCCGGTTCGTCTCGGTCGGCAACCGGGCCGGCGTGGACGAGAACGACCTGTTGCGCTCGCTCGGTCGGGACCCGGCGACGAAGGTGATCCTCCGCTATGTCGAGAGCCTCGCGAACGGGGAGCGGTTCCTCGAGGCTGCCCGCGCGGTGACGGAAGAGAAGCCCGTCCTCGTGATCAAGAGCGGGCGCACGGCGGCGGGCGAGCGCGCGGCGAAGAGCCACACGGGCTCGCTGGCCCAGTCGGGCCGGGACCTGCTCTACGACGCCCTCTTCGAGCAGGCGGGCGTCCAGCGGGCGGAGACCCTCGGCGACCTCT
>JAKAVH010000040.1 GCA_021827545.1 Thermoplasmata archaeon | reverse complement strand
CGTCCCTGGCCCTGAACCTCACGTTCTCGCTGATCTTACCCCTCCCGGTCGGGGTCGCGATCGGGTTCGCCGGCGGGCTCGTCTGGTTGCTCTTCCTCTACGGTTGGCAGGACCGCGCCTTCGCCGCGCTCGCCACGCTCGGCTTCCTGCTCGCGGTGTACTCGGTCGCCCAGGCGCTCGGTGGCTCGGGAATCCTCGCAGCGATCGTCTTCGGGGCCGTGCTCGGCAACGAGGCGGTCCTGCGCCGGTTCCTGCGCCGCTCGCGACCGTTCCGCATCTCGAACGACCTGCGAAAGGTTGAGGTCGAGATCGCGTTCGTCCTGCGCGCGTTCTTCCTGTTCCTCATCGGGGTCCTCGCTCCGCTCTCGAACCCCGGCCTCGTGCCCGCCATCGCGATCGGCGGCCTCGTCCTCGTGCTCTTGGCCCTCCGCCGGGGGGTCTTCTCCGCCACGACGAACCCCCGGAAGGTCCCCCGGTCGTGGGCGAGCCCGGTCTCGGCCCTGTACGGTCGGGGTCTCACCTCCGCCGTCCTGCTCACGGTCGCCCTCGATCGGATTCCCCGGGTTTCCGAACTGTTCTTCCCCGGGCTGCTCGTCATCGTCGGCACGAACATCGCGATGACGGTCTGGCTGTTCGTCCAGCCCCCGGAGGCCGGGCGGGAGATCCCCGAGGCGAGCCGCGAGTGGGCCGCCGCCGCCACCGACCTGCTCTCGTTCGCCGAGAGCGGGGCCGGCCTCTTCTCTCCCCCTCCGCCGCTGCCCGCCGGACCTGCCCACGACCCCCGAACCGGCGGCACGTCTCCCCCGCCTCCCCTTCCGAAGGGCCGCGGGGACCGGGACCGGTAGGGCGGGGGGCCGCCCCGCCCGGCTACGGTGCCCGTCCGAGAGCGGCCTCGACCAGCCGACCGGGGAGCCCGGAGCCCGGCCGGTCCTCGCGGAGGAGGACGAACAGCTCCACGACGGCGCCCGCGCGTTCCGAGCGGTCGGGTCCGCGCCGGGCGCGCTCGGCGAGGAGGGTCCCCTGCCGCAGTTCGGCCCACGCCCGGAGGACCGCCTTCGCGTCCGCCTCGCCGCCCGGCGCCTCGAGGGCCGCGAGCCGGCCGGTGAGGAACTCGCTCACGACCCCCTCCGCCTCGGCCGCGACCCGACGGGCCTCCTCACGCCACGACGCTTCGGGGTGGTAGCGCTCGATCGCTTCGCGTGCGTCGAGCGCCTGGAGGTTCGCGCCGCCCTCCCAGATCGGGGTCACGTGGGCGTCGCGCGCGAGCTTCGCGACCGGGAACTCCTCGAGGTACCCCGGTCCGCCGACAACCTCGAGCGCGAGCTCGGTGCCGCGGACCGCGGCCTCGGCGCAGACGAGCTTCGCCGCGTGCGTCGCGAGACGCAGACGATGGTAGTCGGCCGAGTAGCGCGGCCGCTCGTTCCCGACACGGTCGAAGAGATGGACCGCGTCGAACGCGAGGAGCGACGCCGCGTCGGCCTCCACGGCCAGGGTGGCGAGGTCGGCGGCGAGGAGCGGATGGCCGGCGATCGGGCGACCGAAGGCGAATCGACGGCGCGCGTGGTCCCGGGCGAGCTCGAACGCGCGGTGAAGGACCGCGGCGCTGCCGACCGCGTTCGCGACGCGCGAGACGTTCAGCATCTCCATTACCGGCAGGACCCCGGCCTCGGTGGGTCCGAGCCGGTAGGCCTCGGTGCCGTCGAGGGAGACCTCGCCCGTCGGCACGGAGACCGTGCCGAGCTTCTCTTTCAGCCGGCGGACCCGCCAGTTCGGCCGGCCGTCCGGCCGTTGGGCCGGCGCGAAGAAGAGGCGGATGCCCCTCGTCCCTTCGGGAGCGCCTTCGGGCCGCGCGGTGAGCAGCGCAAAGCCGGCGCCGACGTTGCTACAGAAGTACTTCTCCCCCGTCAGCGCCCAGCGTCCGCCCGCGCCCTCCCGGGCGACGGTGAGGTTCGCGCCGAGGTCCGACCCTCCCTGGGCCTCGGTCGCCCACGTCGCGCCCTGCGCCCGTCCTCCCCCGGCGAGGAGAGGCGGCCCGAACCGCTCGCGAAGGCCCGGGTCGGCATACTTCGTGAACTCGAAGATCGTCGCCATCGTGACGGTCGCCGAGCAGGCGAGACCGACGTCCGCGACCTCGTGCAGGAGCGCGAAGCTGAACGCCCAGTCATGGCGACCCTCGACCGGCCCGGTCGCGACCCCGCTCGCGTACAGGCGGTCGAGCGCCCGGCGGTGGTCGCCCGAGAGACGGACCTCGTCGACCTCACGGCCCTCGATGTCGTAGCGGAGGAGGTACGGCCGGGAGCGTCGGTCGACGTCGATCGCGACCGTCTCGAGCTCCTCCCGGGCGACCCGCCCGAATCCTTCGAGCGTCCCGACGAGCGTCGAACCGAGGTCGGCCGCGCGGAAGAGGCGATGCGCGTCCCGGGCGACGTCCGACGAGGTCGGCACGGGCCCGAGAGAGGGGCGCGGACGGGAAAGCCTTCCGCTCAGAGGTCGGGGGTCCGTTCTCGCGACGCTCGGCGAGCGGGACCGCGCGGGATGCTCGAGAGCGTCCGGACGACCCGGCTCGCGTCCGCCCATCGGCGGAGGCGCGGCACGGAGGGGCCCACCTCGGACGCGAGCGCTCGCAGGCGACTCGGTTCCCAGCGGTGGAGTCCGGTGAAGAGGATCGGCGCCATCCCCGCACGACGCGCTCCGCGGACGTCGTAGACGAGGTCGCCGACGTGCACCGCGGCGTCCGCCGGTGCCTCGAGCTCCCTCAGGGCGGCCCGGAACGGCTCGGGTCGAGGTTTCGACCAGGGGTGCTCCGACGAGAGAACGACCGCGCGGAAGTAGGGTTCGAGCCCGGCGGCGTCGAGCAGGCGTCGGGCCCCGCAGGGGGTCTCGTGGAGCACGTTCGACACGATGCCGAGCGAGAGACCTTCGTCCCTCAGCTCCCCGAGCGCCTCGGTCGCCCCGTCGGCCACGCGTACGCGCGCTCCGAGAACGAGCGTGTCGAGCGCCTCGCCCACCGCCATCGCATCTACGGGCCTTCCGGTCCGTCGGGCGAGCCATCCCGCCTGAGCCCCGATCGCGGGTGCGCGACCCCGCGATTCCGCCCGGGACGCCCACCGTTGCATCCGTGCGACCCAACCGAGCGCGGCGGGACGCCGGAGTCCCGCCGAAACGAGGGGTCGCGCCCAGATCGCCGCCCGTCCCGCCTCGAGGTCTCGCTGGTCGCGTGGCCGCAAGTAGAGCAGAGTGAACCATACGTCCGCCGTGAGGGCCCGGATCCGACCGGGCCGCCGCGATGGCCGATCGCGGCCCGGGGCGGGTGTGCGGCGCGGCCGGGCCCGACGGGTCATCTCAGCCGGTCGCCGAGGCCCCGGGTCGTCCGCAGGCCGCTCCACTCGTACCGCTGGATCGTCGCTTCGAAGATCTCCCGCAGCCGCGGCGCCGCGCGCCGCACGAAGCATCGCCGCGCCGTCATCGCCCCGACCGAGCCCATCCGCTGCGCCTCCTCGGGGTGGGCGAGGAGCCGGCTGATGTGGCGGGCGAGCGTCGCGGCCGAGCCGGGCGGGACCGTCACGCCGTTCACCTCGTCGTCGACGAGCTCGGCGATGCCCGCGCCCCGGCTCACGATGATCGGGAGCTCGTGGCACCAGGCTTCGACGCCGACCAGGCCGAACCCCTCCCACGGGGCGGGATGGACGAAGACGTGGGCGGCACTGTAGGCGGTCTGCAGGTCGTCCGATCCCAGGGAACCGGTGAACACGACCGCGTCGTCGAGCCGTCGGGCGCGGACGAGCCGGCGCAGGTGAGCGTCCCACCGCACCGCCTTCGACTCGCGGATCGTGGGGTCGGAGGTTCGCGTCGAGAAGCTCCCTCCTCCGACGAGGACGAGCTTCGCGGTAGGGTGGTGGTGCCGCACCGTCTCGAACGCGGCGATCAGGAGGTCCTGACGCTTCACCGGGTCCATCCGGCTCACGGAGAGCACGATCGGGTCGCCCGGGCCGATCCCGTAGCGTTCCCGGAACGCGGTCTGCTCGCTCGGGATCGCCGTGCGCTGCGTCGACGGGTCGAGGTATGGGTAGACCTGGAACGCGTGCCCTCGAAAGCCGGCCCGTATGAGCTCCTCGAGCCCGGCGCGGGTGCTGACGACGATCCCGTCGAACCCCTCCATCGACTTCACGAAGAACCGTCGGACCGGCTCGGGGTAGCCCTTCAAGTCGACGGGAATGTGCCACCGCAGAAGCGCCGGCGCGGCGGAACCGACCATGCCCCCAACGAGGACCTGCTGGAAGTCGTGGACGTAGACGAGGTCGAAATCCGAGATCCGCTCCAAAAGCCGCTCCGCGGTCCGGAAATTGTACTCGATGAATGCGGTGTAGTCGGCGACCGGGAACCGGTACTCGAGCGGAGTGTGGAACGACCGCCAGATCGACTCCTTGAAGCGGGAGTACGCCGCGCGGGTCTCGGTCGCCAACGTCAGGGTCTCGAGCGTGTAGCCGTCGTCCGTCTCGACCTCAGGCGGGAGGTCGGGGTCGCCGAGCGCGACCCACCGGCTCTTCGGGGTCACCCACGAGCCCGACGCCTCCTTGAGCAGAGCGCGAACCATCGGAATCACTCCGCCGACGTTGAGCTCGTAGTCGATCCCCCTCTTCCAGCGGGCCCCCCGTCGCCGAGAGGCGCCGGGGAGCGCGTGGATCGGGGGCGTCTGGGTATTGATGCACAGCCGGATCACGTTCTGCCTCGACCTGCCTCTCCCCGAGAACGAATCGACCGAGGGGCCGCCCGTACGGGCCCGGACCCTCAACCACCTTCCGGAGCGACGACCACGTCGCGACCCCCAGGACCTCCGAGCAGAAAAACGTCGCGAGGGCCGAGGAACGACCTAGGGCCCGGGCCGTCGTGCGTCGGGGCGAAATACTCCGTCCCGCTCGTGCGGCCGTCGATGAGCACGCGCGACCTCGCCAAAGCGTTCGACCTCGTCGCAACCGCGTACGACGCGACCCGGGAGCCGGCGGACCGCGCCACGATCGATGCGGTTGCAACGGTGCTGCGCGCCCGCGGCGCGCGCCGGCTCCTCGAGGTCGGGGTCGGGACGGGGCGGATCTCGCTCGCGTTCGCCGCGCGGGGATTCGAGCTCGTCGGCGCGGACGTTTCCCGGGGGATGCTCGCCCGGGCCCGGTCGAGGGGACTCGACCGCCTCGTCCGCGCCGTCGCCTCCCGGCTTCCGTTCCCTTCGCGCAGCTTTGACGCCGTTCTCTTCGTCCACGTGCTCCACCTCCTGGACGACCCTCGTCGGGCGCTCGAGGAAGCCGTACGGGTCGGCCGCCTCGGTGCGTTCGCTCTCCTGCGGCCCACGGACGGGCGCCGCGACCCCATCGAGGGCTCGGCGCTCGACCCCCGCCGCATCGTCTACGACCGGCTCGCCCGAGAGGGCTACCCCCGCCCGGGTCGAGGCCTCGGTCCGGGCCACCGGGAGCGTCGGCTCCTCGAGGAGGAGCCCCCGGACGAGCTCCTCGTTGTTGGGGAGGCGGACGTGACCCAGCCGCTCTCCCACCGCCTCGACCTGCTCGCGAAGGGAGCGAGCCGCCACGTCGTTGGGATCCCGCCCGACGTCCTCGCCCGGGCGGTCGCGGAGGCGCGCAAAGCGGTCGGCGACCGGACCGTCCGATACCACCGGGTCGACGCGCTCGCGGTCTGGAACTCCTCGCTCGTCCCGGGACGTAGGGCGCGTTGCGGGCGGGGAGGTCGGCTCAGGTCGCGAACCGGTGCGCCATCACGTACGGGAGCACGCCGCCGGCGCGGTAGTAGTCGAGCTCGGTCGCCGATTGGATCCGGCACGTCACCGAGAACCGTTTCGTCGCTCCGTCCTCCCCGGTCGCCCCCACGTCGATCGTCCCGCCGGGGGCGAGGTCGGCCCCCGACGGGATCGTGAGGTCGAACGCTTCCCGGCCGGTGAGGCCGAGAGAGATCGCGTTCTCGCCCGGGCGGAAGGTGAGCGGGAGGACCCCCATCTCGACGAGATTGCTCCGGTGGATCCGCTCGAAACCCTCGGCGATGACCGCGCCGACCCCGAGCAGGCGGGGTCCCTTCGCCGCCCAGTCGCGGGAGCTGCCCTGGCCGTAGCTCTTCCCCGCGAGGACGAGGAGCGGTACCCCCTCCGACCGGTACTTCTGCGCGGCGTCGAAGATCGTCATCGGCTCGAGCGACGGGAGGTGGAGGGTCAGTCCGCCTTCCTTCGGCGCCACGAGCCGGTTGCGAAGCCGCACGTTGGCGAACGTGCCGCGGATCATGACCTCGTGGTGGCCGCGGCGCGAACCGTAGGTGTTGAACTCCGAGCGGGGCACCGCGCGCGCCCGCAGGTAGGCGCCGGCGGGAGACTCCTCGGCGATCTCGCCGGCCGGCGAGATGTGGTCGGTCGAGACCTGGTCGCCGAGGACGGCGAGCGCCCGGGCCCTCGCGACGAGCCGGCCCCCCTGCGGGAGCCAGGGAGGGGGAAGGGAGAGGTACGGCGCCCCGGCGAGGTACGTCGAGTCGTGCGCCCAGGGATACCGCTCGCCCGACGGGACGCTCAGCGACTCCCAGTGCGCGTCGCCGACCTCGATCGACCGGTACTGCTCCCGGTACATCGCGGCGTCGAGGTTCGCCTCGACAATCCGCCGGATCTCCTCGGCGGACGGCCAGAGCTCCTTCAGCATCACCGCGGTCCCGTCGGGGCGCCGACCGAGGGGCTCCCGGGAGAGATCGAGGTCCATGCGACCCGCGAGCGCGTACGCGACCACCAGCATCGGCGAGGCGAGGTAGTTCGCCCGCACGAGGTTGTGGATCCGGGCCTCGAAGTTGCGGTTGCCGCTCAGCACCGCCGCGACGAACAGGTCGTTCTCGCGGACCTGGCGGTCAACGGCGGTCGGCAGCGGGCCCGAGTTGCCGATGCACGTCGTGCAGCCGTACCCTACGACCTCGAACCCGAGGCGGTCGAGGTACGGCCGCAGGCCGGCGCGATCGAGGTAGGAGGTGACGACCTTCGAACCGGGGGCGAGCGAGGTCTTCACGTACGACGGCACGCGCAATCCGAGCTCGACCGCGCGCTTCGCGATCAGCCCGGCGCCGACCATGACCGACGGGTTCGACGTGTTCGTGCAGCTCGTGATCGCGGCGATCACCACCGCGCCGTCCTCGACGGGGCCGGAGGGGACCGACCCCCCCTCGGTCGGCCGGTCCCGTTCGCCGTCGAACGGTCGCAGCGGATCGTCCGAGGGATACGGGCGGGAGGCGACGCTGTTCGAAGGACGGGGATGGGCGCTCCGGTAGGACGATAGCGCGGCGCGGAACGAGTCGGGGACCTGCGAGAGCGCGACCGCCTCCTCGGGATTCCTCGGCCCCGAAACGCTCGGAACGACCGTCCCGAGGTCGATCGAAAGCAGGTCGTCGTAGTCGATCGTCCCCGGCACGGGGGAGCCCCAGAGCCCCTGAGCCCGAGCGTACGCCTCCACTCTCGCCGCCACCGCCTCGGCTCGGCCCGTGCCCCGAAGGTAGGCGATCGTCGCCGAGTCGATCGGGAAGAGCGCGGCCGTGGCCCCGTACTCGGGGCACATGTTCGAGACCGTCGCGCGGTCCGGCACCGATAGGGCCGCAACTCCCGGGCCGAAGAACTCGACGAACTTGTCGACGACCCCCTTCGCCCGCAGGCGCCGGGTGACGGTGAGCACGAGGTCGGTGGCCGTCGCCCCTTCGGGCAACGCGCCCGTGAGCTCCACACCGACCACGACGGGCGGCGCGAGGAAGTACGGCTCGCCGAGCATGACCGCTTCCGCTTCGATGCCGCCGACGCCCCATCCGAGCACCGAGACCCCGTTGACCATCGTGGTGTGGGAATCGGTTCCGATGAGGGTGTCCGGGAACGCGACCGCCCCGCTGTCGGTCCCCCGGGTGACGACGACCGCCGAGAGGTACTCGAGATTCACTTGGTGGCAGATCCCGTTGCCCGGCGGCACGATCCGCACGCCGCGGTAGGCGCCCTTGGCCCACCGAAGGAAGCGGTAGCGCTCGGCGTTGCGCTCGTACTCCCGGTCGAGATTGAGGGGAAGCGAGCGGACCGAGCCGAAGCTGTCGACCTGGACCGAATGGTCGATCACGAGGTCGACCGGGACGACGGGATTGATCCGGGCGGGGTCGATCCCGCGGGCGTGCGCCGCGTCCCTCAAGGTCGAAAGGTCGACCACGACGGGGATCCCGGTGAAATCCTGCAGCAGGACCCGCTCGGGGTAGTACGCGAGCTCGGCGTGCGGGTCGATCCGATCGCCGTTCGCGAGCGCGACCACGTCCTCGCGACGCGTCTGCCGGGGGTCGAAGTGCCGGGCGATGTTCTCCAGGAGGACCCGGACCGTGCGCGGCCGTCGCGCGAAGCGGGTGGGGTCGACCCCGGCCAGTCGCTCGACCCGGTACACGGTCACGGTCTCGTTTCCGAGCATCCGGGATTCGGCGAGGCCGAGCGGATCAGGGACGGTCATGCTCGAAGAGAGCGTCAAGGGTTTTTGGGCTCTTGCCCCCGCCGCGCTCGAGCCCCTCGGGCGCCGACTCGGTCGCTTGGCCTTCCGAGCGCCGACCTTCACCCGTCGAGGGGGATCGACCGGTCCCATCGAACGCCGCCCCGGTCCCCGGCGCTCAACGGCGCCGACCCGGCGCGACGGCGAAGCTCGGCGCGGTCGCCAGCGTCCGTCCGCACGACCACGAGCTCCTCCCGGCCGACGGACCCTGCGGTGACGACGGTCGCGGCGAGTCCCCCGGTGCCCACCGCTTCCCAGCGGAGGTCGGCCGCGTGCACGGCCTCGAGCCCGCGGGGCCCGGTCAGGACGTTGTAGCCGAGGAATCGCGCCGCCCGCTCCGAGCCGGGGCCCGCGTAGACCTCGGACGGGCGCCCGACGCGCTCGAGGCGGCCGTCGAAGAGGAGGCCCACGCGGTCGCCGAGGAACAATCCCTCCTCCCGGTCGTGCGTCACGTGGATCGCCGCGATGCCCCGCGTGCCGAGAACGCGCCGGAACTCCGCGCGGAGCTCCGCCTTGAGCTCGACGTCGATCGAGGCGAACGGCTCGTCGAGCAGGACGAGGCGAGGCCGGGCCGCCAGCGTCCGCGCGAGCGCCACGCGCTGACGCTCTCCCCCCGAAAGCTGGTCCGGCCGCCGGTCCTCGAACCCACCGAGCCGCAGCAAGCTCACGAGCTCGTCGACCTCTCGGTCGACCTCGGGCCGCGGTCGCCGGTGCAGCAGCGGAGCGTAGGCGATGTTCTCGTAGACGGTTCGGTGGGGGAAGAGGGCCGGGTCCTGGAACATCAGACCGATACCCCGTCGGTGGACGGGCCACGCGCTCACATCGACGCCGCCGAGGACGACCCGGCCGCGGTCCGGGGGTTCGAGTCCGAGGACGGCGCGCAGGAGCGTGGTCTTTCCGCTCCCGTTCGGACCGAGCAGGACGAAGAACTCCCCGTCCGCCACGGTCAGCGAGATGTCGCGCAGGACCGGCCGACCGTCCCACGACGACGAAAGCCCCGTCACCTGGAGAAGCGGCTCAGAGCTCGACACGTCGGCCTCCGACGGCGATCGCGAGGAAGACCGCGAGGCTGAGGAGCAACAAGAGCCCCGCCGCCGCGTCGGCGACCGCGAAGAGGCGGCTATCGGCGAGCTCGTAGAGCGCGACCGGGAGCGTGGTCAGCCGGGCCGTGACGAGGAAGTTGGTGGCGGTGAATTCCCCGAGGCCGAGCGCGAACGCGAAGAGGCCGGCGGTGGCGAGGCCGTCGCGCACCCGGGGAAGGTCCGCGTCGACGAACGCGACCCATCGGGACGCACCGAGCGCTTCGGCTCCCTCGCGGACCGACGGAGAGAGACCGGTGAGCGGGATCTCGATGCTCTGGAGCGCGAACGGGAGCGCGAGGATCGACTGGCTGACGATCACCAGGATCCACACGTTCGGCGCCCCTCCGAGCAAGGGCCGCCAGAACTCGGCGAGCGCGACCGCGAGCACGACCGGCGAGAGCAGAAGGGGGACGAACAGCACGAGGCCGAGCGCGCCCGCCCGCGCGGGACGCCCCTGGACCGCGTACCCGAGCACGATCCCGAGGAGGAGGGCGACGACCGCGGCCCCCGTGGCGAAGAGGAGCGTGTTCGCGACCAGCCCGACCGCACTGACCCCGAGGCGCGCCGTCGTCGCGTCCGAGAAGAGGGCGACCCAGGCGCTCGCGGGTCCCCGGCTCCCGATCGGCGCGAGCGTGCGGTCGAGGACGGCCGCGAGGAGGACCACGACGCTCCCGAGGACGAGCGCGGTCTCGGCCGCGAGGGCGACGCCGACGACCGACCGCCCGGGGACGGAGCGCCGGCGCGGCCGGGCCCGGCCCGAGGCGCCGCGAAGGCGCCCGAGCAGCGCGAGGTAGGCGACCGTCGGAAGGAGGAAAAGCCCGACCATCGCGAGCGCGAGCGCGCCGGCGGCGGTCGGCTCGAGCGTGAGGGACGCGAGCGACCAGATCCGGGCCTCGACCGTGTAGCATCGGGGACCGCACAGGAGCAGGGGCGGCGCGAACGACAGCGACGAGAACAGGAACGTGAGCAGCCCTCCCGCGGCCGCGCCGACCCAGGTCGGGGCCGCCCATACGTCGACGTACGCGCGCCCCGGCGAACCGCCGAGCGAGGCGACTGTCTCCTCGAGGTCGCGCGGAGCGCTCTCGCCACCGGTCGAGGTGAAGAGGACGACGATCGGGACGTTGAAGGCGAGGTTCGCGACGACGATCGCGGGAAGGCCGGAACCGAACGTCCCGAACCACGGCACGGCCGACGAGAGCACCCCGTCCGCGCCGAACAGGTCGAGGACGCCGAAGACGACGATCAGGCTCGGGAGGAGGAACGGGACCAGGAGCAGCGAGCGCAGGATGTCCCGCCCGGGAAAGGCGTATCGGCCGAAGAAGACCCCGGCGGGGTACCCGAGCGCGACCGCGAGCAGCGCCGACAGGCCCCCCTGCTCGAGGGAGTTCTCGATCGACGCGACGTTGAGGGGGCTCGAAACGATGGCGACGATCCCGCCGAGACCCCCGGCCGCCGCGGCGGTGCTCGCGAACAGGACGACCGCCGGCACGAGGGCGAACAGGACGACGAACGCGAGCGCCGGCGAGAGCGCGAGCATGTCGCGCCCGGAGATCCTCATGGCGGCAGGAGCTGGTTCGCGAGCTGCTCGTACGTCGCGACCCAACCCGGAAGGGAACCGGCGACCGCGTCCGGCGTCGTTAGGGCGTTCAGCGGAACGATCGTGGACGGCGGCACCGCGGCGCCGAAGACGGCCGGCAGAGGGATCGTCGCGTTCGCGGGGTATTCCCACTCGTTCGTCGGGATCTGGGCCTGGACGGCCCCGCTCAGGAACCACTGCTCGAACTCCTGGTCGAGGGTCAGGTGGCGGGAGCCGGCCACGATCCCGATCCCGTAGACCGTCCGCCAGCCGTACGCGGTGCCGTTCCACCAGCTCACGGGCGAGGTGAACTGAC
>JAKAVH010000018.1 GCA_021827545.1 Thermoplasmata archaeon | reverse complement strand
GGCACCTCGCGGCCTCCTAGTCCGCGGCGTGCGCCCGCCCGGAGCGTCGAAAACCCTTTAGGCTCGAGAGGCCGAGCGGGCGGCGTGGCCGAGGAGGCGTTGGACCCGATCCTCATCCAGGTCACCGTTCCGCTCCCGGTCCCCATGATCTACGCGGCGCTCACGGCACCGGACCAGCTCGGAGGCTGGCTGTGCGAGCGGGCCCGCGTCGGGGACTCGGTCGGCGGGGAGTTCCATCTCGCGTTCTCGGAGCCGGAAGCCTTCGAGAGCCCGGGCCGAATCCTCCAACGCACGGCGGACCTCGATATCGGGTTCTCTTGGCACGCCCCCTCTCGCTTCGCGGAACTGATGAACCGACCCGGGTCGCTGAGCCACGTCTACGTACGCCTCCAGGAGTCGCCCGAGGGCGTGGACGTGACGCTGGAACACTCCGGCTGGGGCTCGGGAGACGCGTGGGAGGAGGCGCGCTCTTGGCACTTCCATTTCTGGGACGAGCGGCTCGGTCGCCTGAAGGACTACCTGATCCGGACCGCGTACGGCTGAGGGGCCCTGCGGCCGGTCCCTTCAGGGCCCGCCCGCAGCGTACTTCCGGCAGGCCGACTCCCCGCAGATCGCGCACGGGCCCGACGGTTCGAGCCGAAAGTTCGCCGAGCCGTCGACGCCGACGACCACCATGTGGTGCGTCGGAAGGTGGCCGCACCGGCACCGGGCGCGGGAGCCGGGCGTCGGATCCGGTCCACCGGGCGTCATCGGCCGGTGGGAGAGGACCCCCAGCAAAAGCTTGTCGCGCCCGTAGACGTAAGAATCCCCCCGAGCTAAGCCGGCCGTGGAGATCGAGGGCTGCCCGCTTCCCGAGGACCGGCGCTACGACCTCGAGCACGACGTCTGGTGGGCAGAGGATCCCTCGAACGGATCGGCACGGGTCGGACTGCTCGGCACGCTGGCCGCGTTCGCGGGCCGGTTCCATACGGTTACGTTCCGTCCGATCGAGGGGACGGTCGGCCGGGGACGGTCTGTCGCGACGGTCGAGAGCGTTCGCTTCACGGGGGCCGTCCGGCTGCCGGTCGATGCCGAGATCGTCGAGCGGAACGACGCGATCGTCGCGCGTCCCCGTCTCCTCAACGATGCGCCCTACGGAGACGGATGGGTCGTCCGGGTCCGACCGACCCGGACCGAAGATCTCGGCCGCTGGCTGGAGAGCGCTTCCGCGGTCGCGGGACGGATCGCCGAACGGATCCGGACCCAGCGGATCCGCTGCTGGCCCGTCAGCCCTGACGTTGAGCTCGTAGAGGTCGGCCTCGAGTGCTCGGCCGTGCTCACCAAGCTCACCGAGGAGATCGCACGTCGCCCGGCCGGGGACGCCGTACTGCTGGTGAGCGACGACCCGACCAGCCCGATCGAGATGGTGCGATGGGCCGACCGTTCCGGCCATGCCCTGCTCGTGCACCGGAGGGAAGGGCCGCTCCATCAGTTCCTCGTCCGCAAGGAAGCCCATCCGAGGCCCCGGCTCCGTGGAGCCGGCCCCTCGGGAGCGGTACCCGAGTGAGACGCTACCGCTCGATCGGGGTGCGAACGAGATTCCCCCACTCGGTCCACGAACCGTCGTAGTTCCGGACGTCCGGATATCCGAGGAGGTACCGGAGCACGAACCAGGTGTGGCTCGAGCGCTCTCCGATCCGGCAGTAGGTGTACACTGGAACGTCCGGACGGATGCCCTGATCCGCGTAGAGCTTCTCGAGCTCGGCGCGGGACTTGAACGTTCCATCGTCGCGCACCGCCTGAGCCCACGGAACGTTCTTCGCCCCGGGAATGTGACCCCCCCGCTGCGCGTGCTCGCTCGGGTACTCCGGTGGAGCGGTGATCTCCCCGGAGAACTCCTTCGGTCCCCGGACGTCCACCAGATGGAGCTCGCCCGCCCTCACCCGGGGTAGCGCGGCCCGCACGTCGTCGAGGTAGACCCGGAGCTTCGGGTCCGGCGCGCGCGATTCGAAATGGCCCGTAGGGGGGTTCGGGACCTCCCGCGTGAACGGACGGTCCTCGGCGATCCACTTCTTACGGCCCCCGTTCAAGAGCTTCACGTGAGGCGTGCCGTAGTAGGCGAAGACCCAGTAGGCGAAGGCAGCGAACCAGTTGTTATAATCCCCGTACAGCACGAGGAGCGTGTCGTCGTCGATCCCCGCGCGGCGGAGGAGCGCGGTGAAGGCGGCCCGGTCGAGGATGTCCCGGTTCACCGGGTCGTTGATGTCCTGCCGCCAATCGAAAAGTACCGAACCCGGGATATGCCCGAGGGCGTAGTTCGCGGCCGGATCATAGTCGACCTCGACGACCCGGACCTTGGGGTCGGCGAGATGGGCCTCGAGCCAGTCGTTCTCGGCCAAGACCTCGGGGTGCGCGTACTCCGCCATGGTCGTCCCGCCCAGGGGAGCCGCGAGGGAATATACGGTCTTCGAGGTGTGTAAATTGGGACACCCCGATCCCCCCGACGGCCCTCGGGCGGCAGCCTTCGGAGCCGCCCTGATGGCGGTCCGGGAGCGGGACTACCCGCGGCGTCCCCGCTTCGGGAGCGCCGCATCCGAGACCTCGATCGTCTCGGGGTCGAAGCCGAGCCGGCCAAGCTCCTCCCGGATACGGGCACGGTGGTCCCCCTGCAGGTAGACCTCCCCCTCTACGACCGAGCCTCCGGTCGCGAGACGGTTCTTCAGCTGACGGGTGATGTCCGCAAGGTCGACTCCGGGCGGGAACCCGGAGATGACGGTCGCCGGCTTGTTGTAGCGACGGGGTTCCGCCCGAACCCGGATACGGGCGGTCTCTCGGTCCAGCGCGGACAGGATCTCGTCGAACTCTTCGTTGCCCATCGTTGGGTCTCTCTACCGTCCCTCCCCATGGAGATACGGAGCGGAAAAGGAGGGAGTCTCGGCGTCCGGCCGGGTCGGACCGCTAGGGGATTGAGGGTAGGCCTCCAGGTATTCGAGTCGCACCGCGCCGGACATGCCCTCACCCTCCTTGAACGTTTCCACCCACGCCGAACTCACGCCTCGCCCCAGCGATAGAGCCGAAGGCTGACGACCAGGACCACCGCCGCGGAGACGAGCAGGAGGCCCGCGTAGAGCGCCATCTGGTCCGGGGAGGCGGGCGTGACCCCGAGAGCCCCCTGCACGAGCAGGGCCGCGTACGTCGCCGGGAGGAACCGGGCCGCGTCCTGCCAGAGCGGCGGAAGCGCCGACAGGGGATAGTAGAGGGGGGCGAGCATCCCAAGCAACGTGAACGTGAGGTTCCCGACCGGCCAGATCTGCCGCTGGGTCCGGACCCGGCTCGAGATCGCGATGCCGATCGCGGAGAAGAGGACCCAGAGGGTCGCGAGGCTCCCGATCAGGACCACCGCCGCGAACGGCGTAAGGGGTACCCCGCGCTGGCCGCCGACCCAGGCCAGGAGGGCGGCGAGGATCACGAGCGCCGGCAGCATCGCGATGAGATTGGAGAACGCGACCCCGAAGAGGTAACGCATCCGGCCGAGCGGGCTCGCGACGAACAGGTCCTGGAGCGAGCACTCGATCCGCCAGGTGGCGCTGTCGCCGAGCACCCAGGAGCCGATGTTCTGCATCGTGAACAGCATCGCCCCGGTGATCTCGAGCGGGAGCAGCGAGGGCGGTGAGATGAACGACAGGAAGTACAGGAAGATGAACGGCAGGAGGATCGGGGCGATCGCGACCGCCGGGTTGCGGCCGATCCAACGCCAGCCGACGATGAGGAACGCCGGCAGCGCGCGGCCCCGCGTCGGCACATCGGCGAACTCCGCGAGCGGGACCCCCATCGGCTAGACCTCCTGGACGGTGCGACGGGCCCAGAGGATGGCCAGGAGGAAGAGGAGCGTCGACTCGGCCGCGAGTCCGAAGACGGCGAGCGAGAGCTCGCCCGAGGAGAGGGACGTCGCCCCGATCGCGTTCTGCAGGATCGCCGCCGCCGCGCTCGGGGGCATCAGGAGGGCGACCGGCTGCAGTCCCGCCGGGAACCGGTCGAACGGGTAGAAGACCGGCGGCAGCACGCCGAAGACGTTGAAGAACAACGACGAATAGGCCCAGATCGCCCGGTTGTCCCGGAAGAACGTCGAGAAGACGTATCCGATCGACGCCGCAAAGACCCAAACGGCCAGTGCGAGCAGCAGGAGCGTGGCCGCCTCCACGAGGGAGAACCGGATCACGACCTCGGCGAGCACGCCGACGGCCACCACGGGCGTGAGGTACACGACGAGGATCCCGAGGCTCATCCCCAGGAAGTACGCCTCGGGCGACAACGGCCCGGCGAGGTACAGGTCGTTCGCCTTGTGATCGATGCGGATGTACGCCGCTTCGTTGAGGACCCGCTGGCCCATCGCGAACATCGAGAAGAGGACGGCGCCGACCAACGCGACCCCGATGAGCGAGGGGGCGAGGATCCAGACGAAGACCAGGAGGACCCCCTGCACGACGATCGAGGTCGCCATCGCGAG
Source organism: Thermoplasmata archaeon (assembly GCA_021827545.1). The sequence goes on along the minus strand of JAKAVH010000018.1, from coordinate 7,112 downwards.
GTTCTCGTGGGCCTGAACGAGGACCTCCGTCCAGAGGAACGCCGCGAGACCCCGGAAAGGGACCGCAGCCCCTTCGGCCGCGCTAGTCCTCATTGATCGACCGTCCCACGACCCGCAGGAACGCCTCCTCCAGCGTGACCGGCCCGACCGTGGCCGTGAGGTGCGAACGGACCGCGAGCTCCATCAGTTCGCCCAAGCGTTCGGGCGCGACGATGACCGTCAGGTGCTCCCCGTCGGCGACGCACGATCCGAACGAGCGGAACGACTCGACGACTCGGGCCCCGCCCGCGAGCGACACTTTGAGCGTTCCCCCCACCGAGCGCTTGAGGTCCTCCGAGGTCCCGGTGACGAGGACCTCGCCCCGCTCGATGATGTAGAGCCGGTCGCTGAGCGCCTCCGCCTCGTCGAGGTAGTGGGTGGTGAGCAGGATCGTGGAGCCCCGCCGGGTGAGGTTCCGCAACGACTCCCAGACATCCCGTCGAGCGAACGGGTCCATCCCGATCGACGGTTCGTCCAAAAAGAGCAATGGCGCCTCCGTTGCGATGACCGTGGCGACCATCGTGCGCTGGCGCTGGCCTCCCGAGAGCGTGATCGCGAGCCGGTCCGCGAACTCGGTGAGCCCCATGCGCTCGAGCGACTCCTCCGTTCGGGACCGGGCCACCTCGCGCCCGAGCCCCCGGGCCCGGAGGTAGGTGTAGACCTGCTCGCGCGGCGTGAGGTGGAAGAACGGCTTGCCCTCCTGCGGCACGACCGCGATGTACGGTCGAGCCTTTTCGGGAGCCCGGCCGACATCGTGGCCGAACACCTCGATCGTCCCCGAGGTGGGTCGGAGGAGCGTCGACGCGATCTTGAGGAAGGTGGTCTTGCCGGCCCCGTTCCGACCCAAGAGGGCGACCCGTTCCCCCCGGTGGACGTTAAGCGAGACCCCGGCGAGCGCCGTGACCGGAGGGGCGCCGCGCTGAGTGTAGATCTTGCGCAGGTCCTCGCTGCGCAGGGCCTCGACGCTCATGGGCGGGCGCGAGCCGCCGGACGGTATTTAACGGCGGACCCCGGCGGAATCCCTCCTTCGGCCCTAGCGCGGAGGTTCACGGCGCGCATCGGTCGCCTCGTCCTCGGTCACGACCGGAGCGATCTCGGGGAGCTCCGACGTGCCGCTGAAGAGCTCGGGAAGCTGCGTCGACTGGAGTCCCTTGGCCTGCGAGAGGTCGACCGGAGCGAGCCCCGGCGAGCGTTCCCGCCAGCAGAGGCGGGCAACGGCGTCGAGGAGACGGCGGGGAAGGCCGAGGGAGCTCCCGATCCGGCGCACGTCCGCCTGGGTCAGCTCCCCGATCGCGGCGAGGATCAGGAAGTAGGCCGCAAACCCGATGACGACCGCGGTCAGGAGCTCGTACCAGCGGCTCACCGGGAAGAGATTGACGTGATTGATGAGCCAGAGCGAGGCAAAGGAGCCCGCGGCGCTCGCGAAGATGGCCACGATCGGCCACGGGCGGATGTGCACCCGGATCAGGCTCTCCATGAAGTAGGTGTTCAGCGCGAGCGCCGCGATCGAGGAGACCAGGACCGCGATGGAGGCGGCGATCAGGCTGTCGCTCTGGGAGAAGATTCCGAGGAGCCCCCAGGGGGGCATGATCAGGGCCACCGTCCCGAGGAGCACGGCGACCTGCGTGCCCGTGATGTACAGCTCGAGTCGCTGACGCCCGATCGCGTTGATGCTCGACTGGATGATCTGGCTTAGCGCGAGCGGAAGGGCCCCCACCACCAGGATCGCGAGCGGAAGCGACCCCGGCACCGCGTACGCCGCGTTCTGGAAGACGTTGAGGAAGTTGAAGCGGTACGTCACGAGGGCGACGACGCCGGGAACGAGCAGCATCGCGGAGTAGCGGAGCGCCTGCCAGGTGCTTTGGCGCACCCCCTCGTACTCCCGACGAGCGTGCAGGCCGGCGAGGTACGGGAACAGCGGGGTCGTGACGGCGCCCGGGAGCGCGAGCACCAGGATGCGCCAGCCGTTCGCGGCCAGGAAGATCGACAGGTTAGCGCGACTCGGGCTCGCGGCCGTCACGATGAGCGGGATCATGTTGGTGACGACGTAGTTGAGCAACAGACTCGCCATCAGCGGCCAGGCGAAGCGGAAGAGCGCGAGCGCCTCCGACCTGCGGACGGCCCGCAACTTCGGGAGGATCGCCGGCAGGCTGAACAACGCCGAGGCGCAGGCGCCGACCGCGTAGGCGATCGTGATCCCTTCGACCGTGTGATCGAAGTACGCCACGTAGAGGAGGACCGGGAGCCGGGCCAGCGCCTCGACCAGCGACGGGAACTGCGCCCGCAGCGAGTTGCCGAGACCGATGTACATCGAGTTGTACACGGTCGAGAACGACCAGAGGAGCGGCAGGGTGAGGAAGATGCCGAGCGACGTGAGCTCGCTCGAACCCCGGACGATCGAGCCCCCTCCGATCTCGATCGGAGCGATCACGAACAGGATCAGGCCGGCCGCCCCAACCATCGAGAGCCGCACGGCCAGGTACGTCGCGGTGTTGCTCGTCGGGGGCCGGCCCCGCGCCAGGAAGTAGGTGTACGCGGTCCCGAGCCGGAGGTCCGCGACCCCGTTGATCGAAGAGCCCAGCAGGAGGAACAGCTGAGCGGTCCCGATCAGCGCCTGCCCGGCGGTGTCGATCCCGATCTGCTTGGCGAGCGCGATGCTCCCGATGAGGCCGATGAGCTGGATGGAGATGCTCGTGCCGAAGACCGCGCCCGAGCTCAGGGTGAGCGAATGCGCCGGACGGGGGACCGATGCCGCCCCGGGCGGAACCGAAGCGGGGACGTTCGACCCTTCCACGGCGCACCGGAGACCGCCATGGCGAACGCCGATTCTTATGTCCGTCGGTCGGAGGGGCAACCCGTCAGGCTCAGGCGCCGGGCCGCGAGGTCGGGGGGAGCTCCTCCGCCTCCCGTTCGTAGAGCTCGATCCACACCCCGTCCGCGTCCGAGAGGAAGGCGAGCCGATCGCCCCCTTCCCGGAAGGCCGGGATGCGCACCCGGGCGCCGAGCGCAAGGAGCCGTGGGATCCAGTCCTCCAGCCGATTCACCCGGAACCCGAGATGGTCGAGCTCGTCCCCCTCCCGGTACGGAGGGTCGCCCGGATAGAAGTTCAACTCGAGGATGACCCCCGAATCGGGATCGATCAGCTCCTGCCAGATGCCCCCGGCGGCCATCCGCCCGGAACGACCGAGGCGGAGGCCGAGACCTTCGGTGTAGAAACGGATCGACCGGGCGAGATCCCTGACCCGGATGCCGGTGTACTCGAGGGGCATGACCGTCCGCTCGGCCGTGTCAGCTCCTCAGTACTTTAAACCCCCTGCGCCGCTCTCGCACGGGCTCGCGGGCAGGTAGTTAGCGTTAATTAATCATTCAAGTGACTTAATCATCATGTTGCCCGGTCCCCGGTCCGTTCGAGACACGGACCTCTGGCCCGCCCTGGAGGAGACGTTCGGAGAGATGCGCCGCCTGATGGTGGACTCCCTTCGTGCACGGGACCTCTCGGTCGGCCAGTTCATGACGATCCACCGGGTCTGCACGATGGGCGAGCTCCGAGTCTCCGTCCTCGCGAACGAGATCGGCATCTCCCGGCCGGCGGCGACGGCCCTCGTCGCTTCGCTCGAACGGAAGGGCTGGGTCCGCCGGGCCCGGTCGGCCTCGGATCGAAGGGGCGTGGTCGTTCGCCTGACCCCTCGGGCTACCCGCACCCTAACAGTCTTCGACCGTGAGTTTGCCGCGGTCGTTCGGCGGACGATGGCGACCCTTCCGAAGGCGGAGCGGGACGGGGCGGCCTCGACCCTTCGGACGCTCAATCGGGGGCTGCGCGAGCATCGCCAGCACCCCCGACGGGGGCCCGACTCCCGATGACCCTCCCCGCGGTCGCGGTCTCCCCCACCGCCTCGGAATCCACCTTCGACTCCCGCTACGCCCGGCGAGTGATGTTCATCCTCGCCGGCATCGTCACGCTGGTACTCTACATCGAGGGCATGCTGACGCCGTCGCTGCAAACCATCCAGACCGAGTTCGGGATCACCACCGGACAGGCGAGCCTGATCCTCTCCTCCTACATCGTGACCGGGGTCGCGCTGAGTCCCGTCGTGGGGAAGCTCGGCGACATCTATGGGAAGAAGCGGGTCCTCACGATCGTGATGCTGGTCTACGCGGTCTGCGTGTCGGTCACCGGGTTCTCCCCCAACTACTCCTTCATGGTCGCGGCCCGGGCGTTCCAGGGCGTGGGCCTCACGATCTTCCCCCTCGGCATGAGCCTCGTCCGGGAGGAGTTCCCTCGAGAGCTGGTTCCCCGGGCCCAGGGGTTCTTGAGCGCGATGTTCGGCGCCGGCTTCGCGATCAGCCTCCCCCTGGGGGCGTGGGTTTCGGACAGCTATGGGTGGAGGACGACGTACCACTCGGCGATCCCGTTCGTCGTGATCCTCGCCGTCCTGATCGTGCTCTATGTCCGGGAGTCGCAGTATCGCCGTCCGGAGACCCGGGTCGACTACGTCGGCGCCTCCCTGCTCGGGGGCTCGCTCGCCCTCCTCGTCCTCGCGCTCTCGGAAGGGGCGAGCTGGGGCTGGCTGGCCGCCCCGACCCTCGCGCTTTTCATCCTCGGCGGCGCCCTGCTCGCCCCGCTCGCCTGGTACGAGGCCTGGTACCACGCCCGGGGGGGTGAAGCGATCCTCGACCGAAAGCTGCTGAAGCAGCGGAACGTGGCGGTCACGAACATCCTCGGAGCCGTCGCGGGCCTCGGGATGTACCTGGCGCTGCTCTCGATGGTCTACCTGCTCGAGCTCCCCTCAGCTTCGGGAGGTTACGGGGAATCGATCTTCGGGGCCGGGATCTCGCTCGTCCCGCTCGCAGTCGGGATGCTGATCTTTGCGGCGGTCGCCGGCGTGCTCGTCTCTCGAGTCGGAACGCGTCCGATGACCGCCATCGGGGCCGCGATCACCGCCGCTGCGTTCGTGGCCGCGATCCCTCACCACTCGCTCGACACGCTGCTCGTGGTGGAGTTCTTCATCGGCGCCGGGATCGGCATCGTGAACGCGGGAATGATCAACCTGCTGGTGCTCACGGTCGATCCCCGCGAGATGGGCCTCGCGACCTCGATGTCGTCGGTCTTCCGGAACGTCGGAAGCTCGATCGGGGCGCCCCTCTCCGGCTCGCTCCTGGCGACCTTCGTGACCGGCCTGGTCCTGCCCGGGTTCGGCCCGCTGCCGTCGTTCCTCGCGTTCCAGGTCTCCTTCGGCATCGCCGCGGCCGCGTTCCTGTTCGCGGGAGGTTTCGTTGCGTTCGGACGCGAGGTGCTGGGTCGGGGGGTCGATCGGACCCAGGGGGCGGCCGACGCGGCACCCGTCGCGTCGGTCTCCCTCGCGGATTAGGGGCTCCCGGGAGAACCCACCCGCGTCGAAGACCACCGCCCGGAGAGAGGTGGGAGCACGGGGATTTGAACCCCGATATGCGGGTCTCTCCGCGCGCTCCAGTCACTCGTCACAGGGACGCACCGCGCCCCTCCGCAGACCCTAATCCCAGGGGATCGTTCGATCGCCCTGACTGGAGCCCGCTGGTCTGCCAAGTTAGCCTATGCTCCCACGCTCGACCCCGGGAGTCTCTGGGAAGATAGCCTTTGTCGTACGGTGACCGGGCCCGCCGAACGACCGCCGGGGCAAGGACGGCGCGGCGGAACGTTTATGTGAAACCACGTTTGCCCTAAATCCAATGTCCTTTAATCCAGCCCCCAAACCGCGCGGATCCGCCCGAGCCGTCCCTCTCGCGACCGTCCTCGTGATCGCGGTCGTCGTCGCCGGCGCGGCGGTCGCGGGCACCGCCGCCTACTTCACGCAGAACGGCTCGGGTCCGGGAACGCCCGGCAGCGTCACTCTGACCGACGATCTGGGACGCACCGTGACGGTCCCCTACGACCCGGCGCGCGTGGCCGTCCTCAGCCCGAGCATCATGGACGAGGTCTATCGGCTCGGGCTTCGTTCCCATGTGGTCGCGGTCGATTGTTACGCCGCGGCGTTCGGAGGGCTCTCCGCCGACTATTCCCCCGACCAGATCGCTCTCTGGAACCTCTCCCCGTCGATGTGCGTGCAGGTCGGACCCACCTTCGTTCCCGAGATGCTCGCGAACCTGACGCCCTCGCTCGTCCTCGCCTCGACGATCGTCTCGATCGCGGCCGTGGAGCAGATCACGAGCCTCCTGCACATCCCCGTGGTGATGCTCCAGCCGCCGACGCTGAGCGGCATCCTCGTGGACGACAGCATGATCGGGGAGATCTTCGGGGTCGCTCCCGCCACCGCGACGCTGAACGCGGCATTGAGTGCGGAGCTCTACCGGGCCACCAATCTCACGTCCTCCGTCTCGTTCCCCTACGTCCTCGTCACCTACTCGGTCGACGGGAACGGCTACTGGACGTTCGGCCCCGGAACTTTCGGCGAGTCGCTGATCGAGCTGGCGGGAGCGACGAGCATCGCCGCGAACACGACGACCCCGTACCCCGAGCTCTCCGCCGCCCAGGTACTGTTCGCGAACCCCCACTTCATCGTCTATGGGGAGGGCTTTGGGTTGAACGAGAGCGCCTACGCCGGGGGTCCCGATTGGTCGCAGTTCGGAGCGGTCCAGTCCGGCAACGTGAGCGGCATCGACTCGAACTGGATCACCGAACCCGACCCCACCATGATCCTCGAGGGCTTGCCGGCCCTGCTCGCCGCCTTCCACCCGGGTGCCGCCTGAGCTCGGTCGCGGGCCCGTGCTCCCCGCCCCGGCCTCCCGTCATCGACAGAGACTCACGGGCCGACCCTGGACCATCGCGGGGCTTGCCGGGGCCGGACTGGTCCTGCTCGCGCTCTCGTCGCTCCTAGGGACCGTCCCGGTCCCGCTCGCGGCCGGCCTCCGCATCCTCGTCAACCAGATCTCGGGGGGCGCCCTCTTCCCGTCAACCTGCGCCGGCACCGGGGTTTCCGTCCCCGACTGTTCGACGCTGACGTTCATCGTCTGGCAGCTGTACCTTCCCGAGGTCCTCCTCGCGCTGGTGGTCGGCGCGGCCCTCGGCCTGTCGGGGGGGGCGCTCCAGGGGATCTTCC
>JAKAVH010000213.1 GCA_021827545.1 Thermoplasmata archaeon | reverse complement strand
ACAGCCTCTACGCCCGGGCGACGGAGTTCGAGCTCCTGCCGATGTGCGTCGCGGAGAACGTCGCGATGCTCCCCTGGAGCCCGCTGGCCGGTGGCTTCCTCTCCGCCAAGTACGGGGCGGGGGTGCGCGCTCCCCCGGCGGGAACCCGGATCGCGGAGGCCACGGACGCCGAGTTCTATGCCCAGCGGTTCGAGAACGAGCGCGCCACGAAGACCGTGCGCGCGGTCGAGGCGGTCGCCCGGGAGACCGGGAAGACCCCGTCCCAGGTGGCGTTGAACTGGCTGCTCTCCCGTCCCGGGGTCACCGCGCCGATCCTCGGGGTCCGGACGGTGGAGCAACTCGCCGAGGACCTCGGCGCGGCCGGTTGGAGCCTCACGCCCGACCAAGGGGAGGCGCTCAACTCCGCGAGCGAGCTCTACGTCACGTACCCGTACGACCGACGAGCCGAGGAGCAGCAGGGCGGCGATCGTCGGCTCTCCTAGCCGCTCCCGGGGTGGGTTCCCCGACCGTCGGACCTCGGGCGCGGTCCGGGCGTTCGCGCGGGGGAGGGCGCAGCGGAGGTCCACCCGGCTCCGCGTCGAACGTCGGGGGGTGGCCGGACCGCTCTCCCGTTCGGGCCGAACTACCAGATCCGCAGAAGTGGCGTCGCCGCCCGGCCGGACGGAGCGGGTGCCGTGCCGAACGCTTCGTGGAAGGCGGGGAACGTCACGAGAGGCGTGACGGCCCGGTACCGACCCGGAGAGTGGGGGTCGAGCAGGAGGCGACGCTTCAGCTCCGCGTCCGTGTAGTTCGCCCGCCAGACCTGCGCCCACGAGACGAAGAACCGCTGCTCGGGTGTCAGACCGTCGATCGTCGTCCGTCGCTCCGGGTGCTCCGCCAGGTGACGCTGGAGCGCCTCGAATGCGATGCTCACTCCGCCGAAGTCGGCGATGTTCTCCCCGAGCGTGAGCTCTCCGTTGATGTGCTGGCCGGGGAGCGGCTCGGCGGCGGAGTACAGCTCGACGACCTGCCGGGCCCGGCCGGCGAACTCCTTCGCGTCCGCGTCCGTCCACCAGTCGCGGAGGTTCCCGCTCGCATCCGACTTCCGGCCCTGATCGTCGTAGCCATGCGTGATCTCGTGCCCGATGACCGCGCCAATTCCCCCGTAGTTGACGGCGTCGTCCATCGTCGGATCGAAGAACGGAGGCTGCAGGATACCGGCCGGGAAGAAGATCTCGTTCTGGGTCGGCTCGAAGTACGCGTTGACGGTGGGAGGGGTCATCCGCCACTCCGCACGGTCGACCGGGCCGCCGAGACGGTCGAACTGGCGGCGGAACTCGAACTGCTGGGCCCGTCGCACGTTCCCGACGAGATCGTCCGGCGCGATCGGGACGGAAGAGTAGTCCCGGAACTTCTGCGGGTGTCCGATGTGCGGGAGGAAGCGGTCGAATTTCGCGAGCGCCTCCCGCCGGGTCGTTTCGGTCATCCAGTCGAGGTGGTTCAGCCGGTCGCGGAACACTGCCGATAGGAAACGGACCATCTCGGCCATCTTCTCGCGGGCGGCGGCCGGGAAGTGTTGCTCGACGTACAATTGACCGAGCGCCTCCCCAAGGTGCGCGTCCACTGTCCGGGCAGCGCGCTTCCAGCGCGGCTCGGGGACCGATTGCCCGAGCAGCGTCCGGTGGAAGAACGCAAAGTCCTCGGACTCGGCCGCGTCGTGAAGGTAGGGGGCGTTCGCGTGCAGAAGGTGCCAGCTCAGGTAGACCTTCCAGGACGCGAGGGGCCGATCGGCAAGGCGCTCTTCGATCGCCGAGAGGAACTCGGGCTGACCGACCACCACGAACGGAAGTCGTTCGGCCCCCACGATCGCAAGGTACTCGGCGAGCGGGAGGTGGGGCCAGCGACGTGCGAGCTCGGCGGTCGCCACCCGCGTGTAGTTCTTCTCCCGATCGCGGAGCTCCGCACGGGCCCGGCTCGCCTTCGCGAGATCGGTCTCGAGCTCGAGAACGATCCCCGCGTCGGTTTCGGCGACGTCCGGCGCGGCCCCCCAGAGCCGGAACATCCGCTCGACGTGGGCTCGGTAGGCCGCCCGTACGTGCGCGAGGTCGTCCGAGAGGTAGTACTCCCGCGTCGGCAGGGAGAGCCCACCCTGGTAGAGGTAGAGCGCGTACCGCGTGCTCTCCCGGAGGTCCGGATCCGAGAACGGCTCGAAGAGGGCGGAGATCCCTTGGGCGTGGAGCCGGGCGGTGGCCCCGAAAAGGCTCTCGACGCTGTCGATCCTTCCGATGGCCGCCCGCTCGGACTCGATCGGGCCGAAGCCGGAAAGCTCCCGACGCGCGGTGTCGATCGACGAGGCGTAGAGCTCTCCCGCCTGGCGTCGGGGACCCGGCGGAGACTTCGCCGAGACCTCCCGCGCCCGCTCCAGGATTTGGTGGACCAGCGCGAGGTTCCTATCGGCAAGCTCCCCGAACGCCCCCCAGGAGGACTTGTCGGCGGGGACCGGGTGCGTTCGCAGCCAGTTCCCCGTCGCATAGCGATAGAAGTCCTCCGCCGGAGGGACCGACCGGTCCATGTTCCGGACCGAGAACGCGAGGTCCGGCAGCTCCTCGGGGGTCGCTCGATCCTCGGAGCCCTTGTCTCCCATCGTGGTTCCGGTCATTGGAGATCGACGGGTCCTACCCCTGTGCCCGTAAAATCTCCTCGGGTCGGAGCACCCCTTGCCTTACGGGACCGGCGGTAGGGGAGCCCGCACCGGGCCGAGCCGTCAAGGAGCAAGGTTCTTCGGGGCTCTGACAGTCCGTCGGCCCGTGAGCGGGATCGGAGGCCGGACCGCGCCGCCTCCCGTCCGGTCGGGGGGCCTCGGTCCAAGCCCGGCCGCGAGTGGGATCGTCATCGCGATCGCGATCGGGGTCGCTCTCAGCACCATGGGGGTGCTGGCGTTGACCCTGAGCGGCTCGCCTCCGGCCGCGGCCGGGGGACCCGTGACCTTCTCCGCCGCACGACCGGCGGCAGCGGCGCGGTTGCCGTACGGAACCTGGATCCTCGAATCCGCGTTCGGACTCGATCTCTGGAACGCCACCACCTTCACGGAGGACTACTCGGCGATCTCCTCGAACTGCACCCTTACGCCGCTCGACGGGCCACTACCGGCGGCGCTCGAGATCCCGGGATATCGTGGAGATCTCTCGACCGGCGCGGCGGTCATTTGGTTCTTTACCTACGTGCAGCCGGCGACGAACACCTCGGCCGCGGTGATGGTCGTCAACGGCACGGCGGTCGGGATCGGGGAGATCTCCGGGGCAAGGTGCGTCGAGCTTCCGGGCGGCTTCACCGGAATTCCGTTGAACGTCTCGGGCAGTGCGTCTGCCGCTCGGGTCGTCGACCAAGGCGGTGCCTCCGCGTACCTGGCGGCCTACCGAACCGGGGCCTCCCTCGCGATGTCGCTGTATCCGTCCTATGCCCCTCCCGGCTCACCGGGAGCGTTTCCGCAGTGGAACTTCGCCTACTCGCCGTGCGGCGGGCTCTCTCCGCAGAACCTCACCGGCCCGACCGACGGGATCAGCTTCGACGCGAACGTCGACGCCGCCAACGGGACCTTGGTCTCGGCCGGTCCGTCTCCGGTGAACTGCCAGTTCAACGGGTCCGGATCCGTGAGCACGATCTTCAGCGTCTTCTCGCTCGGCAGTGCCGGATTAGCGATCGGGGCGGGAACGACCGGAACGGTCGCGAGCCAGGGGTGCTCGAGCGGGGATTACTGCTACGATCTGCCCGTGACGCTCGCGTCGGGCGGAGTCGACCCGGCGGACTTCGCCGTCTGGGTGCAGTCCGCTTCCGGCGCCACGACCGGAATCCCGGTGGGATACGCCCTCGAGAACGCCACGGGTGGAGTGCTCGTCTACTCGATGGGGTCCGAGGAACTGACCTGGCAGCCGGCGGCGGGGAACTCGACCGTTCCTCTCACCGTGGGCGACACTCTCTGGGTCGACATGGGAGCGACCGATCCTGCGGGAGCGGGCTACTCTCTCGCGGTCACCGGGATTGGCGCCTACTACGGCTCCAGCGAAGGCTTCAGCCTCCCCTGACGGAATCGGAATCGCTCGGCCCGTCGCCGGGGCATGTCGCCACGGAAACTTGGAGGCTGGCGTCCGGTCGCCGTCCGGGCAGTCCGCCGGCGATCCCGACGACCGTGGACGCTCCGAGCGGGGACGATACGGCTTTCACGCATCGCGTCCGTAGCCGCATATGGCTCGAGGCGTCGACGTCGGCATCTATCTGCGTCCCGGTCTCGACGATGACAACTTCATCGCCACGGCGCTCGGGAATCTCGCGGCCTACCGGTTGCAGCAAGAACGCAACGAGCGCCTCGAGTGGCAGGTCCTTCGGGTGCAGGGAACGGGACGTCACCACTACCGGCTCGTGCTCCGTCATCCGGACCGGCGGCTCGACCTCGGGTTCAAGTCTCAGTTGGAGGGAATCCTGAGCGACCTCTCGAACGAGTCGGTCGATCAGCCTCGGGAACGCCTTCGCGCCGCTGAGGCCACCGGACTCAAGACCACGTCGATGCGGACCGTCCCCCAGGAAGTCGACTTCTGGCGGGACGACTTCTGGAACTGGCTCGGATAGTCGGGCCCGCTCGCCCAGTAAGCGAGGCGAGGAATGCTCCGGCCCTCGAAGAGGATGGTCGGGCGCCCGAGGGGATCACGCGCCCCCGCGAGATCGATCTTCCGGGCGAGAGTCGTGGTCACTGGGACGGCGCGCTCGCTCCGGTTCGGTGGCCCTCGCGCTCGGGACCGTTCGCAATCGTTCCTCGGGCCGGAGGGGGTGCCCATCCGCGGAGGTCCCGCCCGACAACGGCTGGGCGCGCTGCTCGAAGAACTCCGTCGGGCGCGAACGGCTTCGGGCGACCCTCTGGATCTCGAGTAAGAGAGGCCAACGCCCGCGGCAGCGCATCCGCCGGCACGTCATGCGGGGGTGCCGGATCACGAATTCCTCCGGGGAGCGTCCGGAACTCGCTCGACCGCGGTCGACGGTGAATGAACACGCTCGTCGACTCTACGACGGACCGTCGCTCCGGAGTGGTGGAAATAGACTCGAGAGAGTAGTTCTCTCACCGGCCTCCGCCGAGGATCGGGCGATCACCGAGGTCGGCCATGATCGCGATCGCACGGTCCCTCGGACGGCCGCACCGGGGGCAGGAATTGTGAACCCCCTCCGTCGCCGGTATCGACCGGTCGGGGCGAGCGGGGGGTTCTGCCGCGTACCGCGGGCCGGCCCACCCCCTCCCCACCAGAGATGCGTTGGTGGCGCTTCAGCGAGCGACCGGGTCCTGCGAAGGGTCGGGAAGCGACGCGTATCGGGCTGCCGGCTCGGCGGTCGGTAAACGGAGTTTCGTCCGGGGAGGACATTGCTCCGCGCTCCGAAGGGGGAGCCGGACCCGCCCGACCTGGCCCCTCGCATGGTCTCGGCAACGCGGGCGTCCCACGTATGCCGCGGACGGGCCGCGTGCGCCCCCCCGCCTCGGGATCCCCTTCGAGGAGAGGTCCCTCCGCCATCGGCTGGTGCGCGCTTCAACGCGTCTCGACATACCGCACGACCGCCATGTTCCTCGCGGGTCCGGTCGGAACGGCTCCCGTTCCCATCCAAGCAAACGTTCAAAGACCCGCCCGTACGGAACCGAGAGACGATGGTCGCGGAGTTCACGATTCACTGCTGCCTCTGCGGGAGCACACTGTTCACCGCCATCGACGTTCGGGCCTCCGACTCCGGGGCGACCTGCTCGGAGTGCCAACGCGTGATCGATCAACGCCCTGACTGGGCCCGCGTGGGCCGACCCTAGTCGGCCAGGGAAACGAACGATCCGCACCGGGGATCGCCGCGCCTCACGCGCGGGAATCTTTCAAGACGGGCGGGAGAGAACTCCGTTCTGCCGCTTTCGGTCTCGGCACGCCTCCCCGGGGGTGGCCCCGTGAACGTTACCGGGCGTCGTCGTGCATCGGCCGGGTCGGTGCCCTTCCCATCCGCGAGTGCCCGCTCGTACCGTGGTCTACCGTATTCCGCCATCCGGAGCAGCAACGCGCGAACGGTCTGGGTCACGCGAAGCGGTAGGTCGTCGCGCCCTCGGCACCTCACCGCGTCGCTCGCCCGGAGCCGGTGAGCACGCGTCCGGATTCCGTTCGTGGCGTTCGGAACGCAAAGGGGCGAGCCCTCTGCCACGCGGGACCCTGATGATCGCCGCGTACCGGCCGCCTACTTCGAACGCGCATCGAGAGTACGGCGGAAGTGGACCAGACTGGCGCGCTCCTCATAGCCGAGGGCCCTGTGGGCACGCCGAGAAGTTTCGTTCCCGACCTCGGTGTCGGAGGCCATCTCCTGGCAGCCTTGCGCCCGTGCCCACTCCTCCGACGCTCGGAACAGCGCTCGGCCAACTCCGCTCCTGCGGAATCGAGGTTGGACGTACCAGCCCTCGAGGTATCCGACCGGGGAAGAGCGACATCCGTCCGCAAAGGGGCGCAGGTCGACCTCCGCGAAACCTACCGAGCCTATCGCGTCGACCTCGGCCAGCAGCACGGTCGCCAGCATCGAAGCCCGCCACATTCGGCCGTTCTTCCAAGTGTCGAGGAGCTTGTCCGCATCCAGACCCAGCTCTTCGAGGTCGTGCTTCGGCCATAGCTCGTGCCTCAGTCGGATCCAGGTGTCACGGTCCCGAGGGGTCAGCGGGCGTACCTTCAGCTCCTTCCACGGTCTCGGCGGCGCGCCCATCTCGGTAGTGGCATCGAGCGATCGGAGCACGGATAAGGGCTTCGCGGTCGCGCGTCCCTCTCGTTCATCGCGACCGGTCCTCGGACCCCTCTCGCCGTGGGGGGCCCGACGCCGGCGCACCGGCTCCGCGTGCGGGGATTGCGCCGGCGTCCTCCCCTCGGGAATCCAGAGGTGATACTCCTCCGCGGTGCGATAGCCGATCTTCTCGTACACGGGGCGACCCATCCGGGAAGACTGAAGGCGGCGCCGGCGGCACCCTTCTTCTTGCCCTCCGACGGCGGCTCGCTTCGATGACGTATATCTCAATTCCGTTGCAGCCGCTGGCCCGATCGAACTTACCTCGGGATTTGCCCGGGATTGCGCATCCTGCGACGGCGATGCCGGCCCGCATCTCGGATCCGGAACCCGTTCGACAGACCGACCCGACCGCGTCGCGCCGGCGAACCGTCACCGGTTCGCGGTGGCCGAGAACGCGCGCGTACGGATGTGGCCCTAGACTCCGCGCGAGCCAGAACTCTGCCGCGTAGTCGACTTCGGTACCTCCCTACCCCGCTTACCTTCGCGGGCGCTCTCCCGACGACGTAGCTCACCGGGACCAGCCGCCATCCGCGGCGACTCCTCCGCCGTCCCCAGCCTCCGCCCCGCAATCGCCCTCCCCCGAAACCTGCCCCCCCAGTGGTGAGGCCCGACATCGCCCACGAGCACGCGAAGCCGATTGCCGGCCCCAAGGCAGGGCCCGTCGCGTCGACTAGGGGACGGTGTCCAAGGTCTCCACCTTGGCGGAAGTTCGTGGGTCGTACCCGAACTTCCAGAGGGGCCGCAGGAAGAGGTATCCGACACCGGTCGCGAGGGAGCCCACGGCGGCGAGGAGGAACGTGAAGGAGAGTCCGGAGGTCACGATCAAGATTCCGCCCAATACTTGGGACGCAGGTATGGCCGCGTAGCTGATCGCGCTGTCCGTGGCGAGATACCTTCCCTGAAGTCTCGCCGGTACGAGGACTTGGACCGAGCTCAGCCAACTGACGTTCAGGATTCCTTGCCACACACCGAACGCCAGGAACAGCGGTAACGCGACCGGGATCAGCGGCAGAAGAATCAACACCAGGATTGCGAAGCCGTCGGTTAGACCGGTCAGAGCCCAGATCCGCCCGGTAAAGCGCGTAAGTCGGAAGCGGCCGACCGCGAGCCCACCGACTCCCCACCCGGCCGCAAGGGCTGCCTCTATTCCGCCGTACACAATGGCGCTCCCGTGCAGTGTCTGGGAGGTGTAAACCACGAGAAACGTCATGACGATCGACCACAGAAAGTTCGACACAAGCGCAACGATGGTGAGCTCGAGAAGTCCCAAGGTGTGTCGAAGGTAGGCCAATCCCTCTCTCACTTGGTCGAGGAGTTTTTCGGAAGCGGCTGCGGTCTTCGACGCGGAGGTCGTGGTGCCGATCAGCGCGATAAAGAGGGCGCCGACCAAGTATGCGGCAGCGTCGACACCCAGACTTGGAACGGCGCCGAGAGCGACCACGGCGAACCCGGCCGCCGCGCTCCCGGCAATCCCGACGATCGATTCCGAGGACTCAAAGAGTCCATTGGCCCGATCCAGATGCTCCCGGGCGACGATCTCGGGAAGCAAGGCTTGGGCGCCGGGCCCAAAGAAGGTAGCGCAGATCGCAAAGACGACGGACGCCAGCACGATCAGCGCGAGATTGAAACCGAGGAGGTAGAGCGCGATTACCAGCGCGCCCATGGCCGCGCCCCGCCCGAGGGAGGAGACGACGATCACGCCACGCCGGCTGTATCGATCGACCACGGTGCCCGCGAACAGGCCAAACGCGACGGCGGGAACGAACTCCGCGAGACCCACGTACACTACGGCAAGGGCAGAGCCGGTGTCGGCGAACGTGTACCAGATGAGCACGACATATCCGAGAGTGGAACCAAAACGCGAGACGACACGAGCGCTCCACAGACGAGTGAAACGTTGGTTCGTCCATAGCCGGGACCAATCGCTCATCGCCGAAGGCCGGGCTACGGTGACATCGGTATAGTAAGTAACTCGCATGGACGTGCCGCATCGTACGTCCTGCGTTCGCCCGCACGTGCGGTGCCTGCAGGCCCATCCAATCCCGAACCCTTTCCGCCGACCGACCCCACCCGCCTCCGCACGAACGCCGTCGAGGTTCTGCCGAGCATCGGCCATGGCTGGGACCTCCCGATCCTCGCGATCTCCGAGGCGAAACGACTGTGGCCGAGCGGTCAGCTCCGGTTCAGCGCGGGGCAGTTCGAGAACGCGCGGAGCGGCTTCGCGGACTACGCGCGGGACGGTGAGAGCGCGAAGAAGTCGCGTGCCCGCGTGAACCGCACGAACCTCGAAGATCTGGAGGAAAAGGTCCTCATGCTGCACGAGCTACATGCGAAGTTTGAGGAAGACGACCGCGGGAGAGTCGTTGGACGAGCGGCCGGGGTGGAATCACGATGGAGGTGTCGTAGGCCGGTGTCCTCACCCTTTCCCCCACGCGGAGGAGTCCGCGGACCGATCGGTCGACATGCTCGACCCACCAACCGAAGCGGCCCATCTCGGATCCTTTTTGGTCCGGTTCGTGGTGCCGGCTCCCGGGTCGGAATCGGTTCAGCTCGATCGTAAACTGGTGGACAGGATTGTCGAGCTACGCGAACTCGCCAAGCGAGCTGTGAGTTCGAGTCGTCTGACGGGATCCGAGCGCCTTAAAGAAACGAATTGAACGATGGAGACTGCGCACGCGCAACTCCGTGTAGAGGGGCCAAATCGGGGCGGGCCTCCCAACCACGGAACGGAAAGGACGTCTGCTCGATTCAGTAGGCGCCGGTTCGGTCTCGGATCGAGCTTGTGATTCGTCGCCCGCGCCCATCGCGGTCCCATCATCAGACGCGCGTGTCCCTTCGTGAAGGTCGCGTCGTCCAGACGCTGGTCGCCGCGTCGTCACTCCCCGAGAATCTTGAGACCGAGGTGCCGTCGAGTCGCGTCGTGTATCCAGAGTCCCGGGGCTCGACAGTCATTGCGGCTGAAGTGGAACCCCCGTTGTCGGTACAGCCGCACGGCATCTGTCGGATTCTGAAGGGACACGGTCAAATCAACGTAGGCAACACTCCTCGAAGCAAGATTACTCAGCGCTCGGTCAATGAGCGCGGATCCGATTCCCCGGCCCCGGTGGCTCGGACTCACCTCCAGATCCTGGATGTGCGCCGATTCGTCTCTCCGCGTGACCAGCACGGCGCCGACGACCCTCTTCTCGATCGTCGCCACGAACGAGGCATCCCAGTCGAGTCGGGAGGGGCGCGCTGCAAACAGCGATCTCAGGTAGCGGCTCCCCCACAGCGCGGTATCACCGCCGGGACCGAACGCCGCGTCGATGTGTTCGCGGTATGCCTGAATGGCGGCGACACCCCCGACGTGCTGCCGGCGGAGCCTCTCGAGATGGACATCTCCGGGTGGGTCTCGGGCCGTACGGAGCCCGCGAGGGTCGATCTCTAAACGCCTTCGCTCGATGTGGCGGAACCCGAGTTCGCGCATCACCAAGGGGAAGCTTCGTGGTGCAATCGGCTGCATGCTGTCACTGACGGTGAAGATTGGTCCGCTGCCGAACAGTGCCCGCATCTGATCACGCAGGATCGAGGCCGTGCGGTGGCCGTGGGTAAGATAGAAGGTAGACAACTGAAGCCCGGCTTGGTGGCGAGACCGCAGGCAGAGCACGAACCCGATCGGTGAGCCGTCACCCTGTCTCAAGACTCGGGACAGTTGCTTCCCAGCCTTCGCGTGGTTACGATCATCGTCCGCGATGCGGGCTCCGCGACTCGGGTACACGAACACCATGTCCCGGCGATACCTCCGCCAGAGATCGGGCGTCACCCGCTCTGTCGGGAGCTCGCGGAACGTGGTGCTACTCCCCTTGGTTGAAACACGGCCGGCCGGACCGCTCGTGCGGGGCACTCGGCGCGCCGCGCTCATCGCGGTCCCGTCATCGAACACGCGGTCCGCTCAGGAATCGTGCGTCGAGAGGGGGGCTCGTCAGAGGGAACGAGCCGTCAAAGCGAACAGAACCACCGCGCCGGCGAGGATCGCCGCAACGACCGCAGCAACCACGACCGAGTCAATTGGATCGTACATCTCGCACCCGGTGTCACGGTCCAGCGGTTCAATACCATATCGGCCGTTTAGTGCGCGGGTGAACTCACGGCCGAGCGTTTCGCTCCCACGCGCTCCCCGTGCTCGTTCAGCGGCCGTGAAGGCCTTGGCCCGGATTTAGTACTTCAACAGGAGGAGCCGACACGTCGGGCAGCGGTAGCCGTCGAACCAAACCATTCCTCCCCGCGTATAGTCCCCGATCTTCTCTCCACCGAGGGCCAGGGTTGAGCGTTTCTTGTGCCATTTCGCCCCTCCGGTAATCGACTCGGCGGCGACCGAGCCCGGCTCCATGGCGGATTGACAGTACGGACACGTTTGCGGGGGAACACCATCCTGCACGGGGCGGTCTCGCGGCGCGCTCATCGCAGGCCCGTCATCGGACGCGCGCGCCCCACATCAAGCCTCGGGGCTCGCTCGGCAAGGTGAATCTCGCTCGCCCCCGCGGCATGATGGGGACACGGGCTCGCGTCCCGCTCGAATCGCGCGGCGCGAGCCCTGCGCGCTCGCTTCGCGCCGATGACCGCGAGAAGCGCACAACCCGCCTCCGAAACCCCTTCGACCGCGACCGACTCTGCGACCGCAGCCCGCACCGTGCTCCTGATGTCGATGGGCCTGGTAATTTCCCCACTTCTGGGCTTTGATTTTTCCCCACTTCGATTTAAACACCTACCTTCGTCGTTCGCGCGTTGACGCGTCGACCCGTTCTTTCGATTCCATCGGCACCACAGGGGTGGGGG
>JAKAVH010000215.1 GCA_021827545.1 Thermoplasmata archaeon | reverse complement strand
CCCCCTGCGGACCTGTCATCGCTTCGAGCTGTACTGCTGGACGGCCGACCCTGAGACCGCCCTCGCTGCCCTCGCCGAGCTCGGAGGCCGGCCGACTGCGGCGCGGGTACATCGGGGCCTGGACGCCGTGGTCCACCTGTTCCAGGTCACCGCGGGCCTCGAATCGACCGCGGTCGGCGAGCGGGAGGTGCGGGACCAGGTTCGGGCCGCATCGCGCCGCGGGTGGAGCCGCGCTCCCCGGGCGGTACTGCGGCCGCTCTTCGAGCGGGCCGTCGCGGCCGCGGGATCCGTCGCCCCGAGCGTCCCGCCGAGCCGATCGATCGCGGCGCTGGCCGCGGCCCGGGCGCTCGCCGAGGCGCCCGTACCGTTCCCGCGGGTGCTGGTCGTCGGCACGGGGGTCGTGGGGCGCGCGGTCGCCGAGCAGCTCGCTTCGTACGGTCGCGTCACCCTCGTCTATCGCAGCCGCCCGCCCGAGGCGGAGTTCCTCCGGGCGACCGACGCCCGCGCGGTGCCGTGGGACGGTCTCGGGGCGGAGATCGCGCTCGCCGACGTGCTCGTGACCGCGGTCAAGACCGCCGGACGCATCATCGGCCCCGCGGAGGTCGAGGGCCGGCGACGCCCGCTGGTTGCGATCGACCTCGGCATGCCGAGGAACGTCGATCCGTCGCTCGAGCTTCGTCCCGGAGTCCGGCGGATCGACCTCGAGCGCCTTCGAGACCGCCTCCCCGCAACGCCTCCCCCGAACGCCACCGACCAAGTCGCGTCGCTCGCTCGGGAGGCCGCGCTCGACCTGGTGCGCGCCGGCCATGAGGCCTGGATCGACACCTTCCGACGCGCCTCCGAGCAGCTCCGGCGGCAGCTCCTCGCGGAGCCGGACCCGACGCTGGGGACCCTCTCCGAGAGCCAGCGTGCGGCCGTCGACCGCCTCACCCGAAAGCTCACCACCCGCCTCCTCGAGGCCCCCACGGAAGAGCTCCGGGCGCTTCCCCCCGGCCCCGAAGGCGACGAACGCCGCCGCTGGGCGGCGGAGCTCCTGCGCCTCCCGCGACCCCGGTCGTGACCGGCCCTCTCCGCGTCGGGACGCGTGGCAGTCCGCTCGCGCTGCGCCAGACGGCGCTCGTCATCCGCGCCCTCCGCCGACCGCTCGGGGAACGCGCCGTCGAGACGGTGGAGATCCGCACCCAGGGCGACCGAGATCCGCGACGCACGACCGATATCGACTTCACCGCGGCGATCGACCGGGCGCTCGAAAAGGGACGGATCGATATCGCGGTCCATAGCGCGAAGGACCTTCCGGCGCGCCCACCCCGGGGCCTACGGCTCGCCGCCGTACTCCCCCGGGCCGACCCGAGGGATTGCCTCGTGCTCCGATCGGCGGCCGGGCTCGACACCCTGCCCTCCGGGGCCGTGATCGGCTCGAGCAGCAGCCGGCGGCGGGCCGAGCTCCTGCGAGCCCGGCCGGACCTCGCCGTGGTGAACGTACGGGGGAACGTCGACACCCGCCTCGAGCTCGTACGGACGGGCCGAGTCGACGGAGCGATCCTCGCGCGGTCCGGCCTCTCCCGGCTCGGGAGACTGGACGCGGTCAGCGAGATCCTCGACCCTCGACGGTTCGTTCCGGCGCCCGGGCAGGGGGCCCTTGCCGATCTGGCCCGGAAGCACGACCGGACCGTCGGTCGCCTGCTCGCCCAGATCGATCACTCCCCGAGCCACCTGGCCGTCCGCGCCGAGCGTGCGCTCGTGGAGGCGCTGGGCGGCAATTGCGACGCGCCGCTCGGGGCATGGGCCCGCTGCCGCGGAGACCGTCTCACCCTCCGAGCGGTGGTGCTCTCGCGGGACGGCCGTCGTGCGGTCGAGGCGACCCTCGCCGCCTCGTGCTCGACCCCCCGAGCCCTCGGCCGGGCGGTCGCACGACGGCTGCTGCGGGGAGGCGCCGGTGCGCTCCTTCCTCCTCGCCCGGGGAGAGAAGGGAGACCGTGACGCGTCGCGCCCAGCCCCGCGTCGTGCTCGTCGGAGGGCCCGAAACCCTCTTGGGCGCCGAACGGGGTCTGCGCGACCATGGGGTCCGGGTCGACCGGGTCCCGGTCCTGCGATATGTCCCGATCCCGTCCCACCGGCTGCAAAGGCAGCTCGACCGCTTCGGTCCGTACGATCTTCTGCTGCTCACGAGCCCGGCCGCGGTACGGGCGATGGCGCGCGCGCGCGCCCTTCCTCCGGTCCGGTCCCCCCACCGGACTCCCTCGGTCCTTGCCGGGGGGCCGGCGACCGCGCGCGCGGCCCGGGTTGCCGGTCTCTCGGTACGCTGGCGCACCGCCGAGGGGGTGGGGCGCGCGGTGATCCGTCCCCTCCGATCCGGCGGACCTCGGCGGATCGTCTACCCGAGGTCGAACCGGGCCGGTCCCGAGCTTGCCGCGCGGCTCCGAGGGCAGGGTCACACGGTCCTCGATCTCGTGGCGTACCGGGTCCTGCCGGTCTCCCGTTTGAACCGGGAGGCCCAGCTTCACCTCCTCGGGGCCGATCGTCTGGTGGCGACCAGCCCGTCGGCGCTCTCCTCGTTGCGCCGTGCGATCGCGCCGAGGACGTTCCGCCAGCTCCGAGACCGCCGGAACCTGGTCGTGCTGGGCGAACGCAGCGCGCGGGCCGCCCGGGGTCACGGTTTCGCGGGGGTCCGGACGCTCGCGAACGTGCGGGACGAGGCGGTCGTCCGCGCGCTCCGAAGGGGGTTCGAGCGTGACCGCTGAACCCGGCCCCTCGTCGGTCCGTCTGCGTCGCCTGCGGCGCACTCCGCGTCTGCGCGAGTGGGTCGCCGAGACACGGCTCTCGGCCCGACAGCTGGTGCTGCCGATCTTCGTGCGTCCCGGGCGGGGGCCGCCGATCGCGGTCGAGTCGATGCCGGGGGTCGACCGCCTTTCGGTCGACGACGCCGCCGTTCTTGCCTCGCGCGCCGTGGACGACGGGATCGGCGCGGTGCTCCTCTTCGGTCTCCCCCGACGCAAGGACCCGGCGGGACGCGACGCCCTGGCGCCCGATGGGGCGGTGCCCCGGGCGATCCGCGCGATCAAGGACGCCCGGCCCGAGGCGGTCGTCGCGACCGATGTCTGTCTGTGCGCTTACACTTCGCACGGCCACTGCGGGATCCTTCGGGAGGGCCAGGTCGACAACGACGCGACCCTGCCCCGGCTTGCGCGCATGGCCGCGGTCCATGCGCGGGCGGGGGCCGACGTGGTCGCCCCGAGCGCGATGATGGACCACCAGGTCGCCGCGCTGCGATCGACCCTCGACCGGGAAGGGTTCGAACGGACCGCGATCCTCGCGTACGCGGCGAAGTTCGCGTCGGCGTTCTACGGTCCGTTCCGCGAGGCCGCGGAATCGGCGCCGTCGGAGGGCGACCGTCGCGGGTACCAGCTCGACCGCCGCAACGGGCGGGAGGCGCTGCGGGAGATCGCCGAAGACCTCGGGGAGGGTGCGGACATCGCGATGGTCAAACCGGCGCTCCCGTACCTGGACGTCCTCGCCCGGGCCCGGGCCCGGTTCGACGCTCCGCTCGCGGCGTACCAGGTGAGCGGAGAGTACGCGATGATCAAGGCCGCGGCGGCCCGCGGATGGATCGATGAGCCCACGGCCGTGGCCGAGTCGCTCGCCGCGATCCACCGCGCCGGGGCGGACCTGATCGTGACGTACTTCGCCCGGGAGTGGGCGGCCGGCGAGCGGGAGGAGACGCAGTGACGGGCGAGCCGAGCGGAGCGCCGGACGCGGAGGAGGAGGCCCGGGACTTCGTCAAGTACACCCTGCTGCACCTTCGTCCCGAGTGGCGCCGCCTCCCCCGCGCCGAGCGCGCGGCCGGGGCCGACCGGTTCGTCGGCCTCCTCGAGTCCCCGCCGCCGGGGCTGCTTCTCCGCACCTACTCGCTCGTCGGCACGAAGGCCCGCGCCGAGATGCTGGTCTGGATGATCGGCGAACGGATCGAAGCGGTCCAGGAGCTGCACGCCCGGCTCTTCGGGACGCCGGTCGGGGGGTACCTCGACACCGAGTACTCCTACCTCGGCATGGGGCGACGGTCGGAGTACCTCGGCGACCATGCCCATGCGGGTCAGGAGGGGACGGCGTCGACCCGCCGACCGCACGATCTCCCGTATCTCGTCATCTATCCGTTCGTGAAGCGCCGGGACTGGTACGCCCTTCCGTTCGAGCAACGACGGCGGATCATGGGCGAGCACTTCCGCATCGGCCACCGGTATCCTCGGGTGCAGATCCACACGGGCTACTCCTTCGGCCTCGACGACGCCGAGTTCATCCTGGCGTTCGAGGCGGACTCCCTGGCGGACTTCCTCGACCTGGTCGAAGCGCTCCGTCCCTCCGAGGCGAGCCGCTACACCGCGATCGAGACCCCGATCTTCACGGCGACGCGCGTCACGCCGCGGCGGATGTTCGAGCTCGCCGAGGGCCTCGAGTGACGGTGCCGCGCTCGCCCGGATCGCGGTCGAGGGCGCTGTTCCGCCGGGCCGAACGGGTCCTCGCCGGTGGGGTCGACTCGCCGGTCCGTTCGTTCCGTGCGGTCGGAGGCAGCCCCGTCTTCTTCGCACGGGGGCGCGGGGCGTTCCTCTTCGACGTGGACGGTCGTCGGTACCTCGACCTCGTGGGGTCCTGGGGGGCCAACCTCCTCGGCAACGCGCCGGCGTCCGTCGTGCGCGCCGTCGCCCGGACGGCCCGCCGTGGGCTCTCGTTCGGTGCTCCCTCCCCGCTCGAGCACGAGCTTGCCGAGAAGATCCGCGCCGCCGTGCCCGAGATGGAACGGCTGCGCTTCGTGAACTCGGGGACCGAAGCGACGATGTCGGCGGTGCGGCTCGCCCGGGGCGCGACCGGCCGGTCCAAGGTGGTGATGTTCGCGGGCGGCTACCACGGCCACTCGGACGGGCTCCTCGCTCGGGCCGGCTCGGGCGTCGCGACGCAGGCCTTACCCGGCTCGGCGGGCGTGCCGGCCTCGATCGTCCGGGAGACCCTCGTCGCCCCGTACAACGACCTGGACGCCGTTCGGCGGTGTTTCGAACGCTGGCCGGATCGGATCGCCGCGGTCCTGGTCGAGCCGGTGGCGGGCAACATGAACGTGGTCCCGCCCGAGCCCGGCTTCCTCTCCGGGCTCTCCCGCCTTGCGCACCGTCACGGAGCGCTCGTGATCGCGGACGAAGTGATCACGGGCTTCCGTCTGCGCCGAGGGATCGCGATCGGCCGCTGGCAGGGCCGCGCCGACCTCGTGACGCTGGGGAAGGTGATCGGCGGCGGGCTGCCGATCGGGGCCTACGGAGGGTCGGCCGCCCTGATGGCCCACGTCGCTCCGCTCGGAGAGGTCTACCAGGCCGGCACGCTGGCGGGGAACCCGATCGCGATGGCGGCCGGCCGCGCGGTCCTCGAGGAGCTCTCGACGGAACGGTACCGGCGGCTCGAACGCACGAGCGCCTTCCTCGAGCGACGGCTGATGATGCTGGCCGAGGAGGAGGGAGCGGCACCGTTCCGCGTACAACGCGTCGGGTCGATGCTCGGTCTCGCGTTCTCGGCCGAGCCGCTCCGCGACGAGGCGAGCGCCCGCAACGTCGACCGGGACCGCTACGCGCGGTTCTTTCACGCCGCGCTCGAGGCGGGGATCGCCCTCCCGCCCTCGCCCCTCGAGACGACGTTCGTCTCGATGGCCCATTCCGAGCGGGAGGTCGACGGCGCGTTGCCCGGGTTCCGCTCGGCCTTCCGCGCGAGTCGGAAACGACCGGGACGCGTCCGATGAGCGACCGATTCCTCCGGGCCCTGCGGGGGGAACCGACCGACACGGTGCCGATCTGGCTGATGCGCCAGGCCGGGCGCTACCTGCCGGGATACCGGGAGCTGCGGAAGGCGCACTCTCTGCTGGAGATCGCGGGAACTCCCGAGCTCGCCGTGGCGGCGATGCTCGAGCCGGTCCGCCGGTTCGACCTGGACGCGGCCGTCGTCTTCGCCGACATCATGCTTCCTCTCCGTGCGGTGGGGATCGAGTTCGGGATCGACCCGGTGCGCGGCCCGCACGTTCCCGAACCGGTGCGCGGCGCCGCGGGGCTCGAGCGATTCCGACCGTTCGACGGGCGCGCGGTCGAGCCGGTCGCCGAGACGATCCGCCGGTTCCGGGAGGTCGAGCCGGATCGGCCCGTGGTCGGGTTCGCGGGGGGGCCGTTCACCCTCGCCGCCTACCTCGTCGAAGGGCGGGGGTCCCGGGACTTTCCCGTGGCCCGGGAGATGCTCTACGCCGACCCCGAGGGGTTCGGCCGGCTGCTCGACCTCCTGACCGAGATGACCGTCCGTTACCTCCGCCTCCAGGCGGCGGCGGGAGCCGACGCGCTCCAGCTCTTTGACACCTGGGTCGGCCTCCTGCCGGTCCCCGAGTTCCGTCGGCTCGTGCTTCCGCGACTCGTCCGCCTCTTCGAGGAGCTCCGGGGCACGCCGGCGTCGACGATCTACTTCTCGACCGGGTCGGACCACCTTCTCGGGGCGCTCGACGGCCTCGGGGTCGACGCCTTCGGTGTGGACTGGCGAACGCCGTTACGCGAGGTCCGCACCCGACTCGCTCGGCCGTACGCCCTGCAGGGGAACCTCGACCCAGCCGTGCTCCTCGGTCCCGCGCCGGAGATCCGGCGGGCCGCGCGAGCGGTGCTCGACGAGCTGCCCGACCACCGGGGGCACGTGTTCAATCTCGGCCACGGGGTCCTCCCCGCGACATCACCGGACGCGGTCGAAACGCTCGTGCGCATCGTCCGTGAGCGGGGCCGGGCGCGATGAGCCCGGGGGCCGTTGCGGGCTCGGGGGACCCGTTCGGGTTCCACCGGACCACCGGTGCCGAGGCGAAGGGAGTTCCCGCGACTAGGGGCCGTCCGCGGGCACCGCGCGCCGAACCGCATGGGCCAGGGCCTCGATGAGGAGCGGGTCGTCGTTCAACGAGTCGGTCCGCTCGAAGCCCAGCCCGAGCCGGCCCGCGAGGTCCCGCATCTCGAGGTCAACGTCGAACAGGATCTCGAGATTGTCCGACACGAAGCCGTACGGTACGACCAGGACCGAGCCCTCTCCCTCCGCCGCCAGTCGCTCGATCTCCCCCTCCGCGGGGGGGCCGAGCCAGGGCCCCTCGCGGCGGCCCACGCTCTGGTAGGCCATCCGGGAGCGCATCGGGCCGGCCCGGCGCTCGATCTCCCGGCGCGTCTCGGCGAGCTCGAGCACGTACGGTTCCCGCTCCGGGTCCGTGACGCCGGGGAGGCTGTGGGCGGTGAAGAGGATCCGAGGGTCCGGGAAACCGCGCTCGGCCATCGCGGCCCGCCGCCCGACGATCCGCTCGGCGAACGCGGGGGCCAATGTGGGCGCGTCGTGCCAGTGGTCGACCGGTCGGATCCGCACGGAGGGATCCACCTCGGCGACGGCGGCCCGAAGGGCGGCGTGGTACCCTCCCACGCTCCAGGCGGAGTAGTACGGAGTCAGGCAGAGGCCGGTGAGGTCGCGGTACCCGTCATCGACCAGCCGGCGGACCGCGTCGACGATGCTCGGACGCCAGTGCCGCATCCCGAACTCGCAGCGCGCGGCGGCGGTCGAACCCTCCAAGCGGCGCTCGAGCGCGGCGGCTTGGGACCGGGTCACCGCGACCAGGGGCGATCCCCCACCGATGCGTCGGTACCGCTCGCGGAACTCGTCCACGAGCTCCGGAGGGGTCGGGCGGCCCCCGCGGAGATCGCGGAGGTACGGCTCGACGTCGGCGAGCGAGGTCGGACCCCCGAGCGCCATCAGGACGACAGCCCGCCGGTCGGGCTCCGGCGCGTTCACTCCCGCCTCCCGGCCCAAAGCCATGTCGAGTCGGTCCAAGGGGGGCGCCGGGGCGAGACGGCGTCGCGCGCGCCCCGCGCCGACGCGCTCCGACGAACGTGGCCCGTGCCCGGGGGATCGGTCCGTCGCGTCATGCGACCATCTGAAGCGAGACCGCGAAGCCGAGGATGGCGAGCATCAGCCCGAGGTTCGCGTAGGCGACGACGCGGCTCTTGCGTCGAAGGTCGCGCAGCGCGTCGACCTGCCCTTCTCGGGCCAACCGGCTGATCCGGCGTCCGAAGTAGAGCCCGTGAACGTAGACGAGCGCGACGAGGACCGCCACGAGCACGGCTTTCACGACGAGCAGTCGGCCGGGCAGGGTCGCCCAGGGGTCGGTCCAGGATGGGAGGTACCAGCTCGCGTTGTAGAGCCCGGTGGCGATGAGGATGACCAAGAGCGCGGTCGAGAGCCGGCCGAACCCACCCGCGATGCGACCGACGAGCCGGGTCCGGGCCGCCTCGTCGAAGCCGAGGCGACGCGAGACCGGGTCGATCACCAGCCACATGAAGAACGACCCGCCGATGAAGAGCACGGCCGAGAACAGGTGCACTGCGAGTACCGCGCCGTCGATCCAGGCGATCGCCGGCGAGCTCACGAGCCCCTCGGGCGCGGTCGGGCCCCTGCGGCACGCATCGGTCGGTCGCCTCTCCTTCGTTCAGGCGGCCACCGCGGGAGCCGCGGTGAGCGGGCAGGCCGGGTCGCTCGCCAGCGCGTCGTGCGAGTGCGCGAACGCGCGCGCCCGGCTCCCTCCGCAGTCGAACCGATACGGGCAGCGTCCGCACGCCCCGTTGAGGGCGCGGTCGCGGATCCGTACGAGCAGTTCCGACCGCCGGTAGAGGTCGACCGGGTCGTCGCGCCGTACATTCCCGAGCGGCTCGGGGAGGAATCCGCCGGGATAAACGGTCCCGTCGTACGCCACGAAGAGGATCCCGTCGCCGTCCAGCGTGCCTTTCGGGGAGAGCGACGATGCTCCCACGCCGGAGCCGAGCCGTTCTTCGAGCTCTCCGCGGAGGCTTCGGTAGAGCGGGCCGCCCTCGTACGCGTCGTCCGCCTGCCGTTGCCGCAGGATCCGGCGTACGAACGGGGCCTCGACCGGGCGCACCAGCACGCCGCGCCGGGACGCTTCGTAGAGGAAGTGGCCGACGTCCTCCGCTTCCGACGGCGCGAGCTCGGAGAGGTCGCTCCCACGTCCCGTGCGGATCAGGAAGAAGACCTCCCAGGTCCGCACGCCGCGGGAGCGCACCAGGTCGAAGAGGCGGGCGAACTCCGCCGCGTTGCCGGCCATGACCGTGGAGTTGACCTGGACCCGCATCTCTTCCCGGAGGGCCGTCGCCAGGACCTCGAGCGAGCGATCGAAGATCCCCGGCACACCCCGCACTCGGTCGTGGACTCGGTCGTGGACGGCCGCCCGACCGCCATCGAGGCTGATCGAGAGCGCCGAGACTCCCGCCTCCCGGAACCGCGCGAACGTGCGGGCATCGAGGCGCTCGGAGACCGCCGGCGACACGGCCACGTGGAGTCCTCGGCCGCGGGCGTGGTCGATGAGATCGAAGAGGTCCGGCCGCTCCAGAGGGTCGCCACCGGTGAGGACGAGCGTGGGCGGCGGCCGGCCGAAGTCGAGCAATCGGTCGATCAACGTCCGTCCTTCCTCGGTCGTGAGCTCTCCCGGGAGCCGTTGCGGAATCGCCGACGCCCGGCAGTGGGCGCAGGAGAGCGGGCAGGCCCGGGTCATCTCCCAGAAGAGGAGCACCGGCCGTTCGGGAAATCCCGGCACGACTTCGAACCCCCTATGGCCCCTGCGGCTCGTGCCCGCCCGAGCGGGGCGGGGAGAAAAGCGCTTGCCCCCCGGGTCCCCTCGGACCGTCCTGCCGCAGTCCCGAGGCGACGAGGCCCGGCAAAGACGGCGGATGCCCTCACCTCCCGAGCGCGCCGGCGCACCCCTCCCGCTCCTGCCGCTGTGCCCATCGAAGGCCGGGGGATCGATCCCCGTCGGGGGATCGCCCTCCAGTGTTCCGCCGGGGGGACCTCGGTGGGTCTCGCTCAACCGGGCTTCAGGGAGTCGCCTTAACGGCCCCCGCTGCTCGAAGGGACGTGCCCGAGGCTTCCTCGTCCTTCGGCCCTGCACCGAGCGCCGGCCCGCTTTCGCCGGAGGAGCGTCGCTGGCTTCACGATAAGTACGAGCGACTGGCCGCCGAGGAGGGCCAACTGGCCGCGGGCCGCACCTCCTACTTTGCCGCCATCGCGAGCGTGCTCTTCACCGGCATGGTGGTGGCGACGGCGTACTTCTCGAACCGTCCCGAGGTTCTCGCGCTCGTGGCGACCTTCCTTTCGGTGGTCGGGATCCTGATCTCGTTCGTATGGGTGGTGCTCTTGCACCGGACGAACGATGCCCAGTTGCTCTGGCGGGAGGCCGCGGCCCGGCTGGAGGAGGTCGCGCCGCCCCTCATGGGCGAACTGGAAGGCGCCATCACGCTGCGGTCCGGGCGCGCGCTGAAGGTCAATCTCCTGACCCCGTACCACGCCCACCGAGCTCGGTTCGCTCGGAAGGACGAGATCGGCTGGATGGATCGCATCCAGCCCGGACGGATCTCGGAGTTCCTCCCGGTCGCCTTCCTGATCATTTGGGCAGCGGTGACGGTGATCGTCTGGGTGTGGTACGCGACCGGTTAGGAAGGGCCGTCGCGCCGGCGGGCCCGGGTCCGGCGGAGCGGTGGTCGCCTTCGGGGGGGTGGCCCGAGAGCAGGTCGGCCCGATTTTGGCCCCCGCCAGCGGAATTGTTTCAAGCCGCGGGCTCCGATGCCGGGTTCGGCCGCATATGGCGCTCAAGGAGACGCACGCACGGCCCCCTCGCCGGCCGGTGCTCCGTCGTCGGTCACGGGCCATCGTGGAAGGAACCCGGGGGCGGCACGAACAAAAACGACGTGCCGCTTCCGCGTGGGCTTCAGCGACCCGCCGTAGGATCGGAGGGAGATCGATACGCGTCGGACGGATCTGGTTACGACCGATCGGCTACGTGCGCTCTCCGATCCGATCGGTGGAGGAGGCCCCCCGTTTCTACACTGAGGGTGCACCGAACGCCTTCCTCGAAGTGTACCCGCGATTCCGCCCGGCGCTTACGGGCCTTCGAGTCGGAGGGGAAGTGATCGTGCTCACGTGGCTGCATCTGGCGCGGCGGGATGTCCTCAAGACGCATCCGCGGGGCGATCGTTCCCGGCCGCTCGAGGGGGTCTTCCACACGCGATCCCCCGGTCGGCCCAACCCGATCGGTCTGCACCGGTGTCGGATCCTCGCGGTCCGGCGGGATGGGCTCCGCCTGGGCCCGATCGAGGTGGTGGACGGGACCCCCGTCCTCGACCTGAAACGGGTGGTGGCGGAGGCGGACGACTCCTGAGGAGTTGGGGACTCCACGGGCCCATCCGAGCTTCGCGGGTGGGCCGCAACACAAGCTCGCTCGGGCCGAGGTCGAACGGGAGTCGGAGTTCCGGTAGGGCGGCCTTGGCGGCGCGGGTCCTCATTATCTTCCCCCGCTCGCCTCCCCCGAGAGAGCATGCCGCCGGTCTGGGACTCCGTGCAGTACCTCCGATTCGAAGCCGAGCGGACCCGGCCCTGTATCGACCTGATCTCGCGGATCGAGCTCGACGCACCGACGCGGATCGTCGATCTCGGTTGCGGGCCCGGAACCAGCAGTGCACTCCTGGCCCGGCGGTGGCCCGAGGCCGAGGTCGTCGGGGTGGATAGTTCGGTCGAGATGCTCACCGCCGCACGTCGGGCGCATCCTTCCTTCCGGTGGGTCGAGAGCGATCTTCGCACCTGGACTCCGGACCGTCCGGTCGACCTGGTCTTCTCCAACGCGGCCCTACAATGGGTCCCCGACCACCCGCGGGAGATCCTGCGTCTCGTTGAAGAGGACGCTG
>JAKAVH010000118.1 GCA_021827545.1 Thermoplasmata archaeon | reverse complement strand
GAGAGTTTGCCCGAGCGGAGCGCCGACCGGACCTGACCGATCGGGGCGGCGCGGGAGCAATCGCCCGCTTGGTCCGATCGACCCGGCAGCCGATCGTGCTTACGGTGAACGACGAACGGGCCATCTTCCGACTGGCGCCGGGCCTTCGAGGCGCCGTCCAACAGATCCGATTCGAACCGTTGAGCGACGAAGAGATCGCGCGCGCTCTCCAGCGAGCCGCGATCGCCATCGGACGGCCCGACGCGTCGACGTTGTGCCCTGCGATCGCCCGCCGGGCTCGAGGCGACCTTCGGGCCGCGCTCAACGATCTCGACGCACTCAGCGGAGCGGCGGGGATCGACCCGGCGACCGTCGGCAGCCGGGACGTGGCGAGCGAGCTCTCGGATTTCACCGCCGAGGTGCTCTCGTCGCCCCGGTTCTATCGAGCCGGGGAGGTGCGGGACCGCCTGGACCTCCCGCCGGAGGAGATCCTTCCGTGGATCGAGGAGAACATACCGCGGGTCGCCCCGGATCCCGACCGGGGGCTCGACGCGTTCGAGCGACTCGCCTGCGCCGAGCAGTTCCTCGGCCGGGCCCGCCGCCACCGCGTCTACAGTCTCTGGAGCTATGCTTCGGAAATCGAGACGGGCGGGGTCTCGACCGCCCTATTGGACCGACCCACAGCCGTTCGGGAACGGCCCGAGTTTCCGCACTTTCTCGGCCAGATGGGACAGAGCCGAGTAAGCCGGCAGATGCGCGACGCGATCGCATCCAAGGTCGGCCGTGTCTGCCATCTCTCCCGGTCGAAATCCCGGGAGGAGATGCTTGAGTTCTTGGAGGCGGCCTTCGGCATCGGGCCGGACACTCGTGTTGGGGGTGGCCGAGACGCGCGACTCGTCGAGTCTCTCGGTCTCACGGCGGACGAACTCGCCTGGATTCTCCACGTGACGCCAGACGCTCCCCGGATCGTCCGTGCGTTCGCTCCGGCGGCCGGTCTGTCCGAGAGGCCGGCCGAACGAGTGTCCGACGAGCGACCTCCGCGTTCGGCGACCCGCCGGATCCAACAGCGACATCTCTCGTCGTTCGGGTCGGAGGATCCGTGACCACCCTCCCCCGAGCGGTCGTCTCCTGGAGCAGCGGGAAGGACTCCGCGTGGGCCCTGTACACCGTGCGCTCGCAGCGGTTGTGCGAGGTCGTCGGGTTGCTGACAACGGTGACCCAAACGTACGCGCGGGTGTCGATGCACGGGGTCCGGGAAGCGATCCTCCGTCGGCAGGCGGAGGCCGCGGGCCTTCCCCTGTTCACGGTGCCGATCCCGTCTCCTTGCCCGAACGAGGTCTACGAGCGGGCGATGGGGGCGATGATGGCTCGATTGCGGGCGCTTCAGATCGAGCAAGTGGTCTTCGGCGACCTCTATCTCGAAGAGATCCGCGCGTACCGCGAAGAGAAGATGCGCGGGACCGGGCTGGCGCCGGTCTTCCCCTTGTGGGGGCAGCCGACCCGTGCGCTGGCGGAAGCGATGATCGACGCGGGAGTCGTCGCCACCCTCGTCGCGGTCGATCCGCGCAAGCTGGACCGGGCGTTCGCCGGCCGCCGCTTCGACCGGCAACTGCTCGACGATCTTCCCGCCGGTTGCGATCCGTGCGGGGAGAACGGGGAGTACCACACCTGCGTCACGAACGGCCCGATGTTCCGGAGTCCGATTCCGGTGCGGCCGGGCCCGATCGTCGACCGTGACGGATTCGTCTTTGCGGACCTCGAGCTGTCGGAGCCCGCGGACGGGGCTTCTCCGGCTACTCCAGTTGAGCCGTCAAGCGGATCGGCACGTTCCCTTTGAGGGCTCCCGAGATGGGGCAGCCGTCCGCCGCCGATTGCGCGGCCTTCTGAAACTCGTCCGCGGCTAGACCGGGAACGCGACCGGTCACGTGGAGGTCGATGCCCGTCACCTTCCAGCCGTCACCGACTTTGTCGAACGTCGCCTGGGCCGAGACTCGGAGCGATTCGGGAGGATGGCCGCCGCGTCCCAACCCGGCCGATAGCGCCATCGAGTAGCACGCCGCGTGCGCGGCGGCCAACAGCTCCTCCGGGCTCGTCTTCCCGGCCGGCGCTTCCGTGCGGGAAGACCAACTGATTGGAAGTTCCCGAAACGTCCCGGTCTCTCCTCCCACCGATCCGTGTCCGTGAAGCAGGTCGCCTACCCAGACCGCGCGAGCCGTCCTCTTTGCTGCCATGCCGGCGCCAACGAGCGATCGGATTTAACGTTCCGTCGTGCGGCGGGCATCAGTGGAGGCGGCCGGAGATGACCCCCTCCACGTCGAGGGCTCGTCTCATGTACCAATCTTCCTTGGAGCGCTCATGGTTCGAACCTCGTGGCGCTCGCTTCGACGCGATTGGGATCGGATGCAGACCGCCTACCTTCCTCGGCGAGAGGAGCGGTTCGGCGCCTTGGTCGAGTTTGTCGCGACCCGGGGACCGAGCCGGCCCTGCCTCATCGACCTCGGCACCGGGACAGGGGCGCTGGCGGAGCGCCTGCTGCGACGCCTGCCACGGTGCTCTGTGGTGGCGGTCGATTACGATCCGGTCACGATGCGAATTGGCCGCGAGGTCTTGGGCGACGCGAGCGGGCGGCTCACGTGGGTCGACGCGGACCTTCGGAGTTCGCGGTGGATGGACGCACTCCCCGCTCATCGGTTCGATGCCGCGGTCACGACGACCGCCCTTCACTGGCTGAGAGCTCCCGCGCTGTCTCGGCTCTTTGCGGACCTCCACCAGTTGATTCGACCCGGCGGCCTCTTCTTGAACGGGGACACGATGCGATTCGGCCGGACGAGCCATCGCCTCGGTCGGTGGGCCCGGGAAACCCGTCGGCGCCTCAACGAGCAGGCGACCCGTCCCGCGCCGCCCGGTCGTGGGTGGGAAGATTGGTGGAAGGCGGCCCTCGCCTGGCCACCGCTCGCCGCGGAGGCCGATCTTCACCGCCAACGGTACCCGACCGCACACGGGACCGAACCGGGCGTCGACGCCGAACGGCAGGCGGCCGCCCTGCGTCGCGCGGGATTCCGAGAAGTCGCCACGGTCTGGCAGTGGTTCGATGACCGAATCCTCGCGGCGGTCGCCTGACCGTCGTCGCCGAACGAGCTGCCCGAGGATTCAAGAACACGACCGGAGTACCGCGGTCCGGTCGGCGCGCGGATGGGGAGCATCGAGTATATCGCGGCGGTCGTCGCCAGCATCTTCGCCATCGTCGACCCGATCGGGACGCTCCCGTTCTACGTCGCGCTCACACGGTCGTTCGACCCCGACGATCGACGGGTAGTCCGGAACCGGGCCGTGATCGTGCTCGGCGTCGTGCTCACGGTATTTGCTCTGGTCGGGCGGTTCCTCTTTGCCGCCTTCGGCTTCACGCTCTACTCGTTCGAGATCGCCGGAGGGGTGCTGCTGTTCCTCGTCGCCTACGACATGCTGCACGGGGAGGTCACCCGGACCAAATTGAGCCCGCGCGATCGGGAGGAGGCGATCGCCCGGCGGGACGAGGTCGCCGTCGTGCCGCTCGGAATCCCGCTGCTCGCCGGGCCCGGTGCGATCTCCACCGTGATGATCTACGCCGGAACGGCCGGCTCGAACCCGATTCAGCTCCTCCCGATCCTGCTGGGCGTCGCGGTGGTGACGGTGGCCACCTACATCGTCTTCCGGTTCGGCGTCCGCATCTTGGAGGCGATGGGGCAGGTAGGAGTGATGGCCCTCACTCGGGTGCTCGGACTGTTGCTGGCGGCGGTCGGCGTTCAGTTCGTCGTGAACGGGGTGCTGGGGGTCCTTCGGTAGGCCGTCGACGTCCGGAGGACGGGCCGTCAGGACGAGCCTCGACCCGACCGGGGCGTCCGACGGCGGGCCAAGGCGTCTTCGACCATGCGCTTCACGGCCGTCGACGGCGTCGCCGGATTCCGGGCCGGGTCCCATACCTTTTCCCCGGCGCGCACGGCGAACGGCAGGTCGTTCTCGGCGGGTGGAAAGCCGCACTCGAAATCGTCGGTGTACGCGCAGTACGGGTTGAACGCCCGATTGAAATCGAGCTCGTACCGGTCGTCGGGTCGCAGGTCGATCACGAGGTAACGGCCCGGCCCGTAGCTCTCCTTCCCGCTCGTCCCGTCCCGAAACGGAACGAACGCCGACGGTCCCACGGCCTCTCCTGCATGATAGACCTTGAGGCGCTGCTCGCGGTCGGCGGCCCGGAAGACGACGGTTCCGAGGCACCGAACGACGGCTTGGCCGTCGCGGTTCGTGCGGAGGTAGGCCTCCTCGGGTTCGGAGTGGCGATCGAGCCGGGCCTTGACGACCCAGCGCGGCGCGGGTGCGAAGTAGCGCAGCGGACGGAACGGCGTGCGGGAACTCACGAACGGGGATTCGGGATGGCGGGCCATGAACTCGTCTTTCATCCGCCGTTCGGTCAGGAGTTCTCGTCGCCAGCTCGGCCCAAGGTTCATTGCACAGTCGCCCTCCTACCGACGACGCGGCGGGCGATTAGGCGTATCCGAACTGCCGCTTGGCGAACTCGCTCATCCGGTCGGGAGTCCAAGGCGGGTCCCAGATCATCTCGACCGTGGCGGTGCCGGGCCCGGTGACCCCTTCGACCGCGGCCTTGACCTCCTCGGCCAGGATCCCGGCGACCGGACAGCCGGGCGCGGTGAGCGTCATCCGTAGCTGCACCTTGTCGCCCGTCCATTCGAAGCCGTAGATCAACCCGAGGTCGACGATGTTCATCGGGATCTCCGGATCGTAGATCTTCTTCAGTTGCTCGAGGATCGCCTGCTCCTTCGCCGCAGGGTTCGACGCCGAAGCCCCTGCACCGGCGGCAAGTGCGGAGGGCGAGCCGTCGGCCGAGCGCGAAGCGGCGGTTTCCGGAGGACGGGAACCTTCGGACATTCGCTCGGATCTACGGGGACCGGACGTATAACGTTCTTGGCCGGGCTGTCGGAGCCGCGGTTCGGCCGGCAAGTCGTTTAAGCGGGGCGCGGGTGGGCCGAGCGTGAACGACGTCCACGCTTCCCAGCCCTCGGGGCCCCCGATTCCCCTCGCCTCGGTCGGCGTGGCCCGCGTCCGAAAGCCGTTGCGGGTTCGACGACCCGGGCGAACCGTGACGTTGAGCGCCGAGTTCGACGTGATGGTCGACCTTCCGGCCTCCCGCAAGGGCTCGGACCTTTCCCGCAATGCGGAGCTGTTGGCCGAGGTCGTCGACCAGACGAGCTCCCGACCCGCGTCGAGCCTCGAGGACGTCTGCACCTCGATCGCCCGACAGCTGCTCGCCCGGCACCCGTCCGCTCGAACGTCGACGGTTCAATCGAGCGCCGAGTACTTCCGACGCCGGGGCCTCCGCCCCGGCGCCCGCAGCTTCGAAGATTACCGGATTCTCGCGTCCGCACGGGCCGTCCGGCGCGGCCGACGGATCGAGACGGCGCGCGGCATCGGCGCCGAGGCGGTCGGGATGACCGCCTGTCCGTGCGCGATGGAAACCTGCCGACGCGCCCTGCAAGCGGAGTTTCCGGCGTTGCGGGATCCGCGGCTAGCGGCGATGCCGATCGTCACCCACAACCAGCGCAACCGCACCCGGCTCGTGATCGAGCTAACACAGGACGGTGCGGTCGAGGTCGACGATCTGATCGAGCTCATCGAGGACGCGCAATCGTCCCCGACGTATGCGATCCTGAAGCGGGGCGACGAGGGCCGCGTCGTGCTCGACGCCCATCGGTCACCCCGCTTCGTCGAAGACGTCGTACGCGGGGTCCTCGGCCGCGTCGTGCAGCGATTTCCCCAGCTCCCGGACGACGCGATCGCGACGGTGGAAAGCATTAGCGAGGAGTCGATCCACAAGTACGATGTTCGCGCATCGGCCCGGGTCCGTCTCGGCCGCCTGCGCGCGGGACGCTGACGCGCCGGGGGAGATCGGCCGTGCGGTACGCGTGGAGCGCGATCCGACGCCGGCCCGTCCGCTCGGCGCTCACCGCCATCGGAATCGGGCTCGCGGTCGCACTCGTCGTGCTGTTGTTGTCGATCGGCGCGGGGATCCAGACGAGCGCGGTCCGCTTGGCCGCTCAGAGCGGGGTCGACGTGATCGCGTCGAGCGCCCCGGTCACGAGCAGCCAGTTCCCGCCGATCCCCCGGGCGCACTCGCTCCCCGCCGCATTCGAGCGGGCTAGCCCGCTCATCGCGAACTCGAGCCCGTGGCTCTTATCGGACCTCGTGTTCGGCAATGCCACGCTCTGGGCCGCCGCGAACCAGAGCCAACACGGCGGGACCATCCCCCCGGGATGGACGCTGACCGCCGCGACCAGCATCGGCTGGATCCCGGGCGACAACGCCGGCCTCGACGTTCCGACGATCACGGAGGGGCCAGGGTTCAGCTCGTCCGGGGATCCACACTTCGCCGACAATTATACCGGTCCGTTCACGCACGAGGTCGTGATCGACAGCGAGCTCGCCGTCGAGCTCGGGGTGGGGGTGAATTCAACGCTGTGGACCAGCAACCAGCCGATCCCGCCCAACGCCACCGGTCTTGCCGGGTGGTATGCCAACGCGACCGGCTTTCGCGTGGTCGGCATCTCGCAACCGTACTGGCTGATCCCGAGCGCGTCGCTCGCGTTCTTCTACCTCTCCGAACTCCAAACCGTGATCGGGGTCGCGAGCCCCCAGCTCGACTACGCTTCGCTCGTGTTGATCCACACGGTGGCGCCGTCCGACGCGGCGGCGGCGGCCGCGGCGCTCAGCCGCGCCTTTCCCCAACTGTACTTTATTCCGATCAACGAGATCTTGACCACGATCGAGTCCACCGTCTCCTTGTACGAATCGTTCGGAGCGCTGGTCGGGGCGATCGGCGTGATCGTGGCGCTCCTGTTCACGGGAGCTGTCCTCTGGATGAGCGTCGACGATCGATCGAGGGAGATCGCGGTGCTTCGAGCGGTCGGCTTTCCGCGGTCGGTGATCGGAGGATACGTCCTAGAAGAAGGGCTGACGCTCTCTGCGCTAGGTCTCGTCATCGGTCTTCCGCTCGCCTACCTCGGGTCGATCGGTCTCAACGCCTTTCTCAGCCGCCTCGTCACTGGGTTGCCCCTCGGATTCTCGTTCGTCAGTTTCAACGACAGTGTCATCGCGAGCGCCTTGGGCTTGGTCGTTGCGATCGGCCTCGCGGCGGCCGCGTTTCCGGCCGCTCGGGCGGTGCGCCTACCGATCGCCGAGGAGCTGAGAGCCCCGTGACGATCGTCGGTCGCCGCCTCCGGCACCTGCGGGTCCAGACGTTCCTCGCCGTCGCGGCGCTCTCCACCGCCGTGGCGCTGCCCGTGATTCTGCTCTCGGTGGGCGGCGGCGTCGCCCAGCACGAGATCTCCTCCCTCGAGAACGCCGGCTACGAAATCGTCCTCTCCGGACCGGGCACCCACCCGATCTCCTCGGCCCACCGCCTGGCCGAAGCGCTGCCCCGCGAAATATCGGACGTCGCCGCCGCCTCGCCGGTGCTCACGGCCGCACTGGTCGTGCAGGAGCGGAACGGCTCGATCCGACCGGTCGTCGCGGAGGGCGTCATTCCCGAGGCGTTCACGGCGACCTTGGGCGACATGTCCGGAGCGCTCTTTCCGACCCCGCTACCGCTCGGGGATCCGACGGACCTCGTTCACTTCGATAACGGGAGCTACGGCGGCCCCGTTTCGCCGTACGTGCTCGTCTCGGAGCGGCTCCTCGCGGCCCTCGGCCTAACCGTCGGGTCCACGCTCCCCGTCGCCCCGTCGAGCCCGGCGACGGCTTGGACGAACTACACCATCCGAGGAACGTTCGAACTCCCGCCTCCGATCCTCGGCCCGACCGCGGCGTTCGATCTGCTCCTCCCGTTGTCGAACCTTCAGGTACTCACCCACACGACGACGTTCGACCAAGCCGACACCGTCGACGTCGGCCTCGTGCCGTCGGCGGCGGCCGATCCGGCGACGATTCAGAACGTAGCCGCGCAGATCCAAGCGAAGTACCCGAACTACGCCGTCAGCACCCTCACGCAGCAGGCGAGTCAGATCGAATCGGTCACGGCGATCCTGACCGGGTTCTACCTCGCGCTGTCGGCGGTCGGGCTTACGGTTGGGTTGGTATTTCTCATCGTCCTGCTCACCCGTCGGGTTGAATCCGACCAGCAGAACCTTGGGATCCAGCGCGCCCTCGGTGTGCCCGCCCGGCGGCTCAGCCTCGGCTTGGTTCGGGAGGGGGCGCTCTTGGGTGCCATCGCCGGCGGGGGAGGGGTGGTCGTAGGAGTCGCCACCGTCCGAGCGCTGGCCGTGTATGGTTCGCCCGCCGTTCAGGCCGCGGCCCGACTGGCGGTGTTCAGCCCGGAGACACTCACCGCGCTCGCGCTCGTGGCCGTCGGCCTCTCGGTGGTGGCGAGCGCGGTCGCGGGACGCGCAATCCTGCGCATTCGCATCGTGGAGGCGCTCCGATGAGATCGTCTCGGCCGACGATCCGCCTGCGCGGGATTCGCAAGGCATACCGAACGCCGTCCGCGAATGGTGGGTACGCCCTGGATGGGATCGACTTCGACCTTCCCCCGGGCGACTATGTGAGCCTCATGGGACCGAGCGGTTCCGGCAAGACGACCCTGCTGAATCTTCTGGGGCTGCTCGACGTTCCGACGGAAGGTTCGGTGTACTGGGACGACGATGACGTTGGCCGGTGGAGCGAGCGGCAGCGCAGCCGTCTCCGGCTGAACTCCATCGGATTCATCTTTCAGCGGTTCTACTTGCTGCCGATGCTCACCGCGCAGGAGAACGTCGAGCTACCGATGCGGGCGCGAGGCGTCGGGCGGGGCGAGCGGGCGGCCCGCGCTCGCGAGCTCCTCGAACGCGTCGGTCTGGCCGGGAAGGCGGCCGCGTACCCTCATCAGCTGTCGGGAGGCGAGGAACAGCGGGTGGCGATCGCCCGGGCGCTGGCCAACGCTCCGACGCTCCTCCTCGCCGATGAACCGACCGGGGAACTCGACAGCGCGAACTCGGCGCGTGTGCTCGACCTCCTCGAGTCGGCCCGGGCCGACGTCGACGCCACGCTCGTGCTGGTGACCCACAACCCCGAAGTCGCCCAACGGGCGCGCCGCTCGATCCAGATGCGGGACGGACGGATCGTGGCGAACGCCCGAGGAGGCTGACGGTGGCCCGGATCGCGATCCTGCTCAGCGACCGCTGCCACCCGAAGGAGTGCCAATGGGAGTGCCAGGCGTACTGCCCCCCCGTTCGCATGGGCCAAGAGTGCATCGTCGAGGGCCCGACCGGCCAGCCGATCATCAGCGAAACGCTCTGCATCGGCTGCGGGATCTGCGTCCACAAGTGCCCGTTCGACGCGATCAAGATCCTGAACACGCCCGAAGCGGCGGAGACCGAAATCGTCCATCGCTACGGATACAACGGATTCCGCCTCTACCGGCTTCCCGAACCGCCGGAGAAGGGGATCACGGGACTCCTGGGGCCGAACGGGACCGGCAAATCGACGGCCCTGCGGATCTTGGCCGGCGTCGAGGTCCCGAACCTCGGCGCTTACGACCGTCCCCCGTCGTGGGAGCCGGTGCTCGCCCGGTTTCGGGGGACGTCGCTCCACCGTCATCTGACGCGGCTCGCCCAAGGCACGGTTCGCGCGGCCGTGAAACCGCAGTACATCGACCTGCTCGGAGACGACCGACGCACCGTCGAGGAGTACGTCGAAGGCGAGCCGGCCCGCGTCCGACGCGCGCTGGAGGCGGTCGAGCTCTCGGAGC
The DNA here is from genome assembly GCA_021827545.1 of Thermoplasmata archaeon. Next base: position 2,044 of record JAKAVH010000118.1, on the reverse strand, counting down.
AGCGGACCCGATCGCTGGCGCAGCTCTCCGGGGGAGAGCTGCAGCTCGCCGCGATCGCCCGGACGATCGCCCAAGACGCCGATTTCTATCTGTTCGACGAGCCGTCGAGCTACCTCGACATCGTCCATCGGCTGAAGGTCGCCCGGTTGTTGCGGGCGCTTGGCGAGCAGCACGGGGTGCTCGTCGTCGAACACGATCTGGCGCTGCTCGATTACCTCGCCGACCAGGCGCACCTCCTCTACGGCGAGCCCGCGGCGTTCGGCGTGATCGGCCGGGCCCTGCCGATGCGAACAGCGATCAACACGTATCTGAGCGGCTACCTGAAAGAGGAGAACGTGCGCTTCCGCAAGGAGCCGGTGCGCTTCGTCTCCCATCCGCCGAAGCCGCCGGCCGGTCGGGCACCGCTCGTGGAGTTTCCCGCGCTCCGAAAGGAGTTCCCGGGATTCGTCCTCGACGTCGCGCCCGGCACGCTCGTGAAAGGCGAGACGGTCGGGGTTGTCGGGCCGAACGGGACCGGCAAGACCACCTTCGTCCGGATGCTGGCGGGAGTCGAGCCACCAACGGCCGGCCAGCCACCGAGCGGAGTCACGGTGAGTTACAAACCCCAATATCTCAAGGCCGGCGCTCGGACAAGCCTACGAGAGCGTGGAGAGGCGCTGGCGGCGGATCCGGCGTTCGACGCGCGCCTGTTCGAACGCGAGCTCGTCCCTGGCCTTCATCTGGACGAGGTCCTCGACGTAGCGCTGCCGGACCTGTCGGGAGGGGAGCTACAGCGGGCCGCGGTCGCGCTCACGCTCGCGCGCACGGCGACGCTCTACCTCCTCGACGAGCCGTCCGCCTACCTCGACGCGGACGAACGGATGGCGATGGCCCGCCTCATCCGGCGGCAGGTCGAACGAACCGCGACGAGCGCCCTCGTGGTCGACCATGACGTCTACTTCTTGGACCTTGCCTCGGACGCCTTGATGGTCTTCGGCCGCGGGTCGAGCCGCGGCGAGGGACGCGGCGAAGGCCCGATGCCGCTGAGGGATGGGATGAACCGGCTGCTCGCCGCGACGGACGTGACGTTCCGGCGGGACGCCGAGACGCTCCGACCTCGGATCAACCGGCCCGGCTCGGTGCTCGATCGCGAGCAACGGTCGAAAGGCGAATACTACTACGAGCCCACCCCTTAGGGCTCGACGCGGAGGTGCCCCGCGGCGGCCGAGCTGGCCGCCGGGCGCGACGTCGCGAGCGGTTTCGTCTTGTTTCGTCCCAGCCCCCGTCTCGGATCCAACCTTTGGAAACGTCGCCCTCGGTCATCGCGCGCGAGGGAAATCACGGCCGGGCTACTTCCGGACGACGAACTGGACCTCGCAGTGCGCCCACGCCTGTTTGTCCTTCCATGGATTCCCGGAGTACACTTCGCGAGGTCCGACCACGGAACGAATCTCTCCGTACTTCTTGCGCCAACGCGTCCAGTCGCTGAGGCCGTGGTAGACCACTCGCGACGAAACTTGGTCGGGGTCGAAGACGACCTTCGCGACGGGGGTCGCGGGGAGGGTCCGGAGCCGGATCCGTCCTTCGGCCTTCGCCCTTCCTTTGATCTCCAAGCAGGCCTCCCACCGGCGACTCCCTCGCTCGAGAAAGACGTACGATCCCGTTCGTACTCCGTGGCGCTTCGCCCAATGCTCGAGTTCCTCGAACTCGCTCCGAAGATTGTCCTCCTTCCAGGGGCCCACTCGCACGATCGACGCGACACGGTAGCTGGGCGCTCGGGTCAGCTCGAAATCCACGGTCATGCTTCTTCCCTCGACTGCCGTTGTGTCGGTCGGACAATTCCGTTCGTGGCGATAGTGGCTGAGCCGCCCGGGGGCGGCCCTATATAAATACGGGCTTCCCCCTTCTCGCCGTCGTGGGGCTTTTGGAGGGTCACCTCCGCACGAGCCATCCCTGCCCGTACCAAGAGGTGTCGATCGAAGTGCCGGGCTCCACGATGCTCCGGTGGTTCGACCCCGGCCGAAGCGTGCTCCTTCTCTCGAACCGATCCAGCCGCGGCATTCGG
>JAKAVH010000155.1 GCA_021827545.1 Thermoplasmata archaeon | reverse complement strand
CGGATCCGACGCGCTCTCTACGCCGGTGGCGCTGTTCCTGGTGCTGCGGGGGGAAGCGGAGCTTCGGCCCTCACCGGGATGAGGAGGCGACCGATCCGGTCGATCGTCGCCTCGATCTGGTCGCCCGGCTTGAGCTTCCTCGACTCGTTGCCGAACTCGTAGCCGGGGACTCCGCCGAGGCTCCCGAGGGAGATGAGGTCCCCCGGCTCGAACGTGATCCCCGTCGAAAGGTGCGCGAGCACCTCGGGGATCCGGAAGATGTAGTCGGTGGTGTCGCCGGCCTGCCGGACGACCCCGCCGACCTTGAGCTCCATCGCGAGCGGGTACGGTTCCCCGACCTCCTCCTTCGGGACGACCCACGGCCCGACGGCCATCGTCCCGTCGAACCCCTTCCCCATGACCCAGTCGACGGGGCCGCCGTCGGCGGGGTACTGGAGATCGCGGTAGCCCAGATCGAGCGCGATCGTGTAGCCCGCGATGTGCTCCATCGCCTGCTCGACGGGAATGTGCTTGCCCCGTTTGCCGACCACGACCGCGAGCTCGAGCTCGACGTCGGGGAACGAGCCCGCGGGGTTGAGGACGAGCGGCTCGGTCGGTCCGACAAGGCTGTTCGCGAACCGCGTGAAGACGTACGGGTGCTTCGGGATCGGCTTCCCCTGCTCCGTCACGTGCGAGCGGGAATTCGAGGCGAGGCAGTAGACCTTCACGCCCCGCACGACCGGGGCGAGGAGCTTGACACCCTCCTCGGCCTTGAACAAGAGACGCGCGCCGGTCGCGGCGCGGGGCGTCCAGCCCATCTTGCGCCGCCGGTCGATGTACTCGGTGATCTTCCTCGTGAGTTCGACGGAGCCGGCCCCTCCCGAGAAGAACGCCTGCATGTCGCGGAACCGGCTCGGGTCGGCGCCCTTCACCGGATTGACCCCATAGTAATCCCGGCACGCGTTGTCGAGGTCGATGAACTCGTTCGAGTCCGTGATCATGCCGAAGTGGAACTGGTCCTGCAGGGTGAAGTGCACGAGCTTCACGCGAATCCCCCTCCCGGGGAGTCGTTCGGACGGATAACGGGTGCGCGTCGGAGCGACCCGGGACGGGACCCGCCCCGCCGGCCCCCGGGCCGAGTATCCTTGGCCTAGTGGAAGTGTCGGTGGACGGCGATCAGGTAGACGAAGATGATGAGCGAGAAGATGAACCCGAAGCTGACGAAGTTTCCACCGACCGCGTAACCGAGGAGTTCGACGAACGTCACGATCAGGGCGAGGACGAGGGCCCAGAGCCGAAGGTGCCAGAGCCCGAGCGCGACCCCGAGGATGATCAGGCCGACGATTAGCACGACCGCGCCCGCGAGCACCCCCACGAGGCCGAGGAAATGGGGTCCGAAGCCGAGGGCCGACAGGGCGACCGAGCCGACGAGGAGGAGGAGTCCGCCGAGGATCAGGACGACCCCGTAGATCCCGACCAGGACCGCGAGGATCGATACGCCGAGGGGACGCCGCGCGGGGTACGGGGGCGCCATCGCCATCGGAGTAGCCATCGTCACGGTACTAATCACGCGGGCCGGGGGTTATGAACCTATGCCCCGCCCCGGCCGGTCTCGGGCGGCTACCGGGGAAGCGCCGTGCGGGCCGGGGGGTCCCGACGGGGTGTGTAGGTCGCGACGAGCCCCTCGCCGAGCCGCTCGATACCGACCAGGCGGAGGTCGACCGTCTCGTCGGGTCCGTGGGTCTCGGGGCCTGCCAGGATCGGCGGCGCGGTCGCTCCTCCGATGCCGACCGGTGCGGTGTAGACCGTGAACCGGTCGAAGAGGCCCGAGCGAAGGACGCTCGAGAGGATCTCGGCCCCCCCCTCGACCAGCATCCGTTGGACCCCGAGATCGTGGAGTCGGCGGAAGAGCTCGGGGATCTCGACCCGGCGCTCGCCGCAGACGACGACCCGGACGTGGGCCGGGAAACGGCGGGTCGAGCGTCGGGAGGTAGCGACGATCGTCGACGCCGTCGTGTCGAGGACCCGGGCGGACTCGGGCGTCCGGCCGCTCCCGTCGACGACCACCCGCGTGGGGTTCCGTCCGACCGGTTCGCCGAGGAGCTCCCAGTGCACGCGCAGGGACGGGTCGTCCTTCACCACCGTGCCGACGCCGACCAGGATGGCGTCCGAGTCCCGACGTAGCGTTTGGACCCGGACGAGGTCCTCGGGCGACGAGAGCCGGGCCCGGGCACCGTCCGCGTAGGCGAGTCGTCCGTCGAACGACGCGGCGCAATTGACCCAGACCTCCGGTCGTGCGCCCCGGCCCGACTCCCGAGAGGGCTCCATGGGGCCTTCCTCAGCCTCGCGGTCGCAGCCGGCCGATCTCGACCTCGAACGCCTCGACCGGGCGGCCGACAGCCCTGAGGTCATCGAGGTTGATGGCGACGTTCGCGAGCGCGCCCTCGGTCGCCGCCCGGAGGAGGGCGAGCGCGGTCACGAGGTCACTTCCCAGCGCCGGCTTCGTTCGACCGCGGACCGCCTCGATCCGGACCGAGAGCTCGGCCGACCGACGAGCCGTCTCGAGGGGGGCGTTCGCGGCGGCCTCGAGCGCCGCGACGTACGCCGCCTGGACGTCCGCCGCCCCCGCCCGTTCCTTGCGCGCGCGACGGGCCGCTCGGACGGCCTCGTACGAGCGGCTGTCCTCCTCCGCGAGCTCGAGCAGGCGGCCCCGACCTTCGGTCAGTGCGCGGGCCACCTCGCGGAGGTCCTCCGCGGGGTTCGCCGGGTCCATCGAGTAGGCGAGCACCATTTCGCCGAGCGCCGCTCCGAGCGCTGCCGCGACCGCGGAGGCGCTCCCACCGCCGGGCGTCGGCGTGCGCGCCGCCAGGCGGGCGGCGAACGACGCGATTGATTCCCCACCGGGAGTCGCCGCGTCGACCGCGCGGACCTTGCGCTCGAGCACGGCCTCCCGGTCGAACGAGTGGAGCTGGAGGTAGTACTCCGCCGCGTCGAAGAGCGCGTCCTCGGGCACGAGGCCCACGATCTCGGACTCCTCGATGCCGGCGCCGTAGCGTTGCGCCTCCCGACGGACGGCCTCCAGGGCCCGGTGGATCGGCGTCACCCGGTAGTCCGTCAGGTTCATGGAGACCTGGGCGCGCGACCGCTCCCGGATCTCGAACCCGAGCGCCTTGACCTCGGGAAGACCGCCGTCCCGGGCCCGCACCGCCTTCGCGACCCTCTTCGCGATCGACACGTCGGCCGTCGTGAGGTAGGCGTTGTAGGCGATGAGCACCGGTCGTGCGCCGATCGCGACCGCGCCCGCGGTAGGGTGGATCTTCGCCGGGCCGAAATCGGGCGCGCGGGCCGGGTCGGCCGCGATCGAGTCGCGGATCCCCTCGAACTGGCCCTCGCGGACCTTCGCGAGGTCCGCGCGGTCGGGCCGTCGGGCCGCCGCCGCGTAGAGATAGACCGGGATACCGAGTTCGCGGGCGACACGTTCGCCGAGGCGCTCCGCGAGCTTCACCGCTTCCGCCATCGAGGCCGAGCCGAGGGGGACGAACGGCACCACGTCGGTGGCGCCCATCCGGGGGTGCTCGCCCTGGTGGTGCGTGAGGTCGATCGTGGCGGTCGCCACGGTCATCATCCGGACGACCGCTTCGACGAGCGCATCGCCCTCGCCGACGAGGCTGATCACCGACCGGTGGTGGTCGGCGTTCCGCTCGACGTCGAGCACCGTGACGCCGGGGACCTCCCGGGCGGCCGCGGCGATCCGCGCGACCTTCGACTCGTCGCGGCCCTCGGAGAAGTTGGGGACGCACTCGAACCGGCTCACGGCGCGGACCCCCCGAACGTCTCGAGCAGCGTCTGGTGGCCCCGGGCCTCGTTCGGGCTCGCGCTCGGGACCGGGCGCTGCCGGGCGCGCGAGATCGCGGCCCGCACCCGGGCCTCGGAGAACCCGTGTTCGTCCACGAGGATCCGCCGGACCGCGGTCTCGTCGACCGGCCCGAACGCGGGCGCCGGGGTGTCGGTGGCGTTCGGGTGCCGGAAGATGTCGGCGACCTCTCTCGCCTCGACCGGGTCGAGGCCTGCCGTCTCGGCGGTCCTCGCGAAACCGAGATGCTGTCGGACGAGCTTGAGCGCCTTCTTCGGCCCGTAGCCGGGGGCCCCGTCGTTGAAGTCGGTCCCCACCAGGATCCCGAGGAGGATGAGCTCCTCCGCATCGATGCCGAGGGTCAGCAGGAGGTCCCCCCGGTCGATCAGCTGAGCGCCGGGGCTCGTGGCCCCGCGACCTCGCGCCGCGAGCCCGCGAACGAGTCGAGGGGCTCCGAAGAGGAGGCTGTCGTAATCTTCCGACGCCGCTGCCCAGACCGTCCCCTTCGCGGCCATGAACGCCGCCTGGGCCTCGCCCTCGCCGGGGGCCCGGAGCGCGGGAACGCCGAGCGCCGAGAGGAGCCCTACGAGCTCCTCCACCATCGGCCGCGTGAGGCGGGACGTCTGGGCCGCCTTCCGCCGGGCCGTTTCAAGGTCGCCGGCCGCGAGCGCCTTCTGCCACTCCTCCTCAGCCTTCTCCTTCGTCGCGATCCGCTGGCGGATCGTTCCCGCCTTGCGTTCGGGAGGCTTGCCGTCGAACACCCAGAGCGGCAGGACCCCCTCGCGAAGCAACGAGGTGGTCCGGTAGAAGACGCCCATGAGGTGGCTCGTTACGCGTCCCTCGGCGTCGGAGAACAGTTGGCCGTCCCGCTGGCGCAGCGTCGCGAGGAACTGGTAGACCGCGTTGTAGCCGTCGACGGCGAGGGTACGCCCGGCGAGCGCCTCCCAGGGGAGCTCTTGCGCGGAGACGATCTCCTTGAACGGAAGCCCCACGTCGTCCTCGGAGCGGGCGGAAGTACTTGGGGTTGCCGCGGCCCCTCCCGACAGGCTCTAAAGGAGGGATGGGCCTTGCGTCGGGCGGTGGTCCCGTTGGAGTTCACCTGGCGCGAGGAAGCCGAGCCGTCGGCGACGTTCCAGACCGGGTCCGTGGTCGTTTCGGCGTTCCCGAGTGCGGGCCTTGCGGCGATCGTGGCCGCGCACTACATCATCCGTGCGCTCAAGCTCCCGCGGGTCGGCCGGTTCGACTCGCCGGAGCTCTCCCCGATCGCGATCGTGCAGGGCGGCGAGGTCAATCCCATGGTCCGCGCGTACGGCCGCCCCGACCTCGCCCTCGTGCTCTCCGAGTTCCCGCCGACGCCGCCGCAAGCGAACGCCCTCGCCCGGACGATCCTCGACAACGCCGAGCGCCACCGAGCGCGGATGATCGTTTGCCTCGAAGGTGTGGTGCCCCATCCGGCGGGCGACGAGGAGGACGAGAGCGCCGAGACCGCGGCCGCGCTCACCGACGACCGCCCCGAGCAGGTCTGGTTCGCGTGCTCTCGTAAGGATCCGGCGATCCTGCACGGCCTCGAGGCCACGAAGGCGCGGATGCTCGAGGACGGAGTGATCGGCGGGGTTTCCGGAGGTCTCCTCGTCCAGGGATTGGGCCGGTCCGTGCCGGTCGTCGTCCTCCTCGTGAGCGCTCGCGTCGCCGAGGGCCTGCCGGACCACCGGGCGGGCGCGGCGCTCATCGAGTCGCTCGACCGCCTCCTGCCCGAGATCGAGATCGATACCGGACCGCTGCGCGCCCAAGCCGAGCAGATCGAGAAGGCGCTCAGGGCGGCGATGAAGGCCCGCCCCTCCCAACCGTCGACGGAAACCCCGCAGCCGCCGTCCCCCGAGATGTACCGGTAGCCCGGCGACGACGGAGCGCGCGACCCGGGGGTCAGCGGCGGTCGCGGCGGGGGAACTTAGGCGAACGTCTCGCTGTAGGTCAGAAGGTAGAACGCCCCGCCGATCATCATCGCGAGCAAGGCAAGGATCGCCACGGGGTTCGAGTGGAACTCCGCGACCGTGAGGCCGAGCAGGGCGACCGGAAGGACCAGGAAACCCAGGACCGTGAACAGTCGGCCGTCCATCGAGGAATCCCGGAACCCGGGCCGCACTTAAGGTTGATTCGGTACCGCCGGGCGTAGCAGACGGAGGGGCCTGCCCGGCGGGGGTGGGCCCGTCAGCGCGCCGGCGCGGGACGAGCTCCCGGCTCGATCTCGAACTCGAGCTCGGCTTCGAGGTCCATCATGTGGATCGCGGGCAGGATCGGCGGGCCCTCGGGCATCGGGGGGGCCGGGCCGTGCGGAGGGAATCCGACCGCGGGAACCTCGGCCGGCGGGATCCGGTTGACGGGCCCCTGCTCGACCGACTGGCTCATTTGGAGCGTCTCGAGGAGCGCTTCCGCCGGTGCGAGGAACGACCGCTCGATGTGCTCTTCGATCATGGAGGCCCAGTGCTGGCTCACGTGCGTGAAGGCGAGGCCTCCCTGGGTGCGAGCGAGGCTCTCGTTGTCGAGCGTCTGGAGGGTGGCGAAGCCGCGTTCGCGCTTCTCGACGAACGACTCCACGAAGTGGAGCCGGCCGATCGCCCGATCGGCGAGCGCCCGACGCTCACCTTCGCAGCGGAACGGCTTGATCACGAAAGCGCTCACGACCTCGGCGTTGCGGGAGGCGACCTCCAGCACGTACGGCAACGCGCCGCTCCCGGCACCGCCGCCGAGGCTTCCGATAACGATGACGAACGTCGCGCCGTGGAAGATCCGCTGGAGCGCCGGCTCGGCCGCCCGCGCCAGGAGACCCCCGACCATGGGCGAGCCTCCGGTGTCGGTGTCGATGCCGGTGTCGGGGCCGAGGTAGACCCGCCGGTCGAACTCGTCGAATCCTTGGACCTTGGGGTCGCAATTGATCGCGACCGTCTCGAGGTGCCGGATGTGCTGGCGCGCGATCTCCCTTCCGACTCGGATCGCCCCGCCACCAACGGCCGCCAGGACGAATCGGACATCCTGGCCGAGACGCAGCCGGTTCTCCCAGCTCGCGTCGTCCGGCTCGCCGTAGCCCGGCATGGCGCTTCGGTCGCTCTTCGTTCGCTCGGCCTCGTAGGTTCCCACAACCCCCCCTCGGATGTGTCTCCAACTCTCGGGCGCTACCGACCGACGACCCCCTTTCGCTCCAGGTCCTTGCCGCTCTCGCTGAGCGCTCCGACCTGGGTTCGGGTCTCCGCCGCCTCGCGCACGGTCGCCCGGGCGCGGTGGACGAGCTCGTGGACCTTCATCTCCATCTCTCCGCGGCGGACCATCTCGGCGAGAATGTCTCGCACGGGACGGCCGTTCGCGACGTGGCGACTGTAGGTCTCGAGGGCCGCGTACTCTTCCGGTCGCAGTCGCACGGGGACCTCGACAAGGCCCTCGGCGTCGGCGGCCGGCGTCGTCGGCGCGGTCGGCGTCGCTCGGGAGCGCAGGAACGCGTGCAGCGCCGCCCGCATGAGCTCCGATCGGGTCGGGTACTCGCCGCTCGCCACGAACGAGTCGACCAACTGGAGCTCCTTCAGGTTGCACCGTAGGGCGATGCGCGCGTCCTCGGCTTCCTTCCGGGAGGCATTCTGGGCGCGGGAGCGCTCAGATCCCGTCTCTGGAGCGTTGTCGAACACAGCCGAGCAGAGTCATGTAAAGTCCCTCTACTTAAACGCGCGGCCGTCGCGCTGAGAGCACAAAGCCGTAGCCCGATTCAGGACGATTCCTGACGTGTCGAACAAGTTGTTCGATTGGTCGAACGGGCTGAGCTTCGAAGAACCGCTCAGTATAACCGGCTCTGCGAGACCCGTCCAAGACGCGTGAAGTACGCGTGCACTACGCGGGACGACGTTTGATTGGGCCCGTTCGACTCTCGTCTACCGTGTAGTGTCGGGGACCTGCGAGGTAAAGGGCCGGCCCGGTCGGCGACTCGGGTTCCTTTACGCCCGGGCCGAGCGCCGCGGGCCAAGGAGGGCTGAAGGAGTATCTCGCTCCCAAAAGTTGAGCGATCTCGTCGCGTCGACCTATTCGAGGCGGAATCCCCCACAGCGGTCCCGGTCGATCGACTCCTTGCCACGTCCAAACAACGGGAGCCCCAGCGCTGGACGGGTCGGTCCGATGAGCTAGGGCATTCACTACGGCGGATGGGGTAAACCGAGGCCGACTGGTTATCGGCCGCCGGTCCACGGACAGCGCGAAGAGGTGCGTGCGCGGCGGGGGACGTGCGTATGGTATCCGTTCGAGTCCACGCGTGTCCAGGTGGGGCGTCCCGCATCGCTCGGCGCCGCCTCGACCGGGAGCGCCCGAGGTCCAGATCGCCCGTCCACGTTTGGCTTCGGGTCATGGCAACCCTATACTTAGGGCCCGTACTCGCGCCAAGGGGTTCAGCCAGCGCAGGGTCCCCGAACCCTGACCTTCGCGGAATGCGGTCATGAGGGCCCGAGAGACTCGGGCGGACGGCATTGATACGCATGCGTGCGCAGTTACAGGTTAGTTCGGCATGTGACGAATCACATGTCGATGTTTGTCGTTCAATCAACGTCATGTTTTAAATAGTGGCGCTTTGCCATAGCGTCACCCGCGGGTCTAACGACCCTCGGAGGAAAAGCGAGAATGAACGTCTTTGGCAAGAGAGAACGAAGCTGGAGAAAGGCGCGCAAGCGCGGTGTGTCGCCGATCATCGCGACGATTTTGCTCGTCGCGATCACGGTCGTGCTGGCTGCCGTCTTGTACGTACTGATCTCCGGACTGACGAAGGGCCCTGGTTCCACACCCATTGGTAGCGCTTTCGGCTACGGAGTGGCTCAGCAGTCTAGCGGAAGCGCGACCAGTCCCTGCGGCGCGTCTCCGCCGGCCGGCCACTGCTACTCGGTGGGCATCGCGTCCGCGAGCTCCACCGTAACCACGGCGAACGTCAAGTTTACCGTGCAGAGCGGGGGTTCCCCCGTCTCGATGCCTGGAGGCGCAACGGTCACGATACTGAGTCTGACCGGAACGACGCTCGCCGCGTTCAACTTCACGGCGGGCACCTGGAGCGGAGGCTCGCTTCCGGTTACATTCGCCAGCACCGACACCTTGGTCCTCTACACGAGCATCTCGGTATCGGGCGACGACTTAATCGCAGCCGGCACCGGGGCTCTCCAGGGCACGACCAGCGTCGCGCTGCCGTAGGGCTCCTGGGATAGAGCAGGCCAACCTCCCCGTGAAGGCGGGTGGGGTTGCGGCTAACCACTTCCTACCCCTTTCTCATCAACGACAGTGTGGGCTAGTCTCGATGGCGTCGACCCGGCGCCTCGACCAGTGCCCCTACCGCTGCGCCCGATGCGGCTTCGTACCGCCGCTTCTACGCGACAGGGGTCACGCCCAGATCGCACCCGGCTACTATCGCGTCCCCAGGCGGTTCGCGGATGGCTCAAGCCGGGGCCCCGCCGAACACCCCAGATCTCGGACCCTTCCACTCGCTCGGGGTTTGAGCCGTACGGCACTCGTCAGAAGCGGGGTGCGGAGTCCCGGTACTCGACAAGATGCGTTGGGCGCGAAGGTCCTTGCGTCGCCCAGTCCGGATACGAGGCTCCGGGTAGCCCACGATAACGTCTAAATAACCGACCCCCGCCTGATATGTTCAGAGAGATTGGTTGTGTCCCGCTCAGGTCAGGTCTCGTCACCGGAACCCGCGCCGTTGGGGGTGACTCCGGTTCAGAGCGCTCGCGGAAGGCCGTCGATCCACCGACACCGTTCGCGCCGCGGGGTTTCTGACGTTGTCGCGACGATCCTCCTCTTGGCACTCACGGTCACGTTGTTCGCTTCGATCTTCGCCTTCGTGACCTCGTTCCCGTCCCCCCCACCTCAAAACGCGAACCAGTTCCAGGCGAACCTCGTGTTGGCGCCCGGCGGAACCGCGGTGAGCGGTATCAACATCACCCACCTCACCGGTCCCGCGGTCGCCTCGACGGGGCTGATCTACCTCAAATCGGCCGCGTATCCGAACAGCTGCCCGTTCTCCACGTCGATGACGGTGGGATCGGGCATCAGTACGTCCACCTGGAACCTTGGTCAGACCTGGTCTCGCTCCTTCACGTCGATCTGTGGAACGCCCACGACCGACCCCTTGCCCGACAACATCACCGTGTACGTTGTGAGCGGGAGCCAGCTCCTCTACAGCGTCGTCCTTCCGGGCCAGAAGATCGTCACCCCGCCGGTGATCACGTCCACTTGGGTGTCGTCTACTCCCGTCGCCCAGGGCGCGCCCTTCTCCGTCTACGCCACGATCACCGGGGGAGTGAAGCCGAACTCGGTCTACGCCAACCTCGCTACCGTACCGGGCCTTCCCAGCAATCCGGTTAAGATGGTGCTGTACCAGGGCCAATGGACCTACAACGCCACCTCCGGCGCTGCGGGGCCGGGCACGTTCACCGGATTCGTCAACGCCTCCGGGTCCGCCGGCCAGACCACGGCAGCGGCCGTCACGATCCGCGTTTCGGGACCCACCGGCCAGCTCTACGTCAGCATCACGGCCCAGCCGACCTCGGGAGTCTATCCCCTGACGGTCACCTTCGCCACGACCCAGAGCGGGGGGACTGGTCCGTTCACCTATTCGTGGAACTTTGGCGACGGGGGCGCGAGTGCCCTTCAGAACCCGAGCCACACCTACACGACCGCAGGGACGTTCCTTGCGACGCTCAGTGTGACGGACTCGAAGGCGAATGTCGCCTCCACCTCGGTCACCATCACGGTCAGTGCTCCGACCCCCTCCTGTTCGGGTCAGACGATCGCGACGTCCTTCGGCACGGTCACCGCGTGCTCCCTTAACCAGAACCAGCAGACGGTGTTCACTTTCTCCGTATCGAACAATCAGTGGAACAACTACAACTACGTCAACGTATTCGAATCGGACGGGACGACCAGCGGGCCACAGCCGGTCTACCAAATGGGGACCGGTATGGGGGGAACCCCGAGTCTCGGTTCCGCCCGACAGTCGGCGAACGGTCCGAACGCCATGATCTCGATCTCACTGAGCTCATACAGCGGCTACGGAGGACCCGGTACGTACTGGGCGATCGTGACGACCGGCACCGGGGATTCCGGAGGGTTCTGTTTTGAAGCAGTCCTTTCCAACTCGGCGACCGGTTCCGGCCCTACCTGCTCCGCCACGTTCGCGATCTCGGGACCGATGGGGACGATTTCGCAGGCCGGTCCGGCGATCCCGGCTCGGGGGTCGACTCCGAACAACGACCTCCCACCGATTGCGGTCGCGGCTCGACTGATCGTGGAGGAATCGGCTCCGCGGGCACAAAGGGTCTCGTGAGCTACCTCCGGCCTTGGCGGCGGAGGGCATGAGCGGGCGTCAGCGAGGATACGAGGCCGCCCAAGCGGTTCTGAGGCTCGGGCCAAACGAATCCCCGTAGGCGCAGTTGGAGTACGTCGGGCACACCCGCAGTGCTCCGAAATGCAAGAGACCTTGATCTGATGGCAGGTCGGTGCTCGCCCGACCCGGGGGGGAACGCGGGGCGAAGGCCCTACCCCGAAGGAAGGGGGGTGCTACCGGACGTGAGGCTTGCACCGCACTTCCAACAGTTCGCCTCGTTCTCGTACACCACCGCGTTGCAGTTGGGGCAGGTTCGCTCCTTAACCGCAGGCGATGGGGCCCCTCCGGGCGGAGGGAGGCTCAGCGTGGGACCGGTGGACCCCGCGGCGGCCCCGTCCGACGGCCCTCCGGAGGGCGGGATCGATTCGGGCGCGCGATCGCGCGCCTGCTTACGGCGGGCCTCGCGGTTCTTGAAGAACATGTAGCTGACGAGCACAACGTAGAAGGGGGCACCCAGGAAGAGGAAGCCGTCCAGATAGAGGGTCGGGAGGAGCGCGAAGTACGTGGTCGCGAAGTCCCCGACCACGGGGCCCTCGATGCCGTTATACGTCGGGTCGCCGACCAGGGTCTGGTAGAACAGCTTGCCGGTCGTGAGGTTGCGCGTGTAGATCCCCATCAGATC
>JAKAVH010000217.1 GCA_021827545.1 Thermoplasmata archaeon | reverse complement strand
GTTCTCGAGGCGGTTCACCTCGACGATCGCCCGGTTCAGGTTCGCGGGCGCGCCGCGGTAGAGCTCGTCCAGCCCGAGGATCCCGTCGCTGACGCGGTCGACGCACTCGACGACGATGTCGGCGAAGCGGACGAGCTCGGGGCGCACCCGGTCGAGCCGGTAGGTCCGCACGCGCGCGGAGACGCTCTCGATCCCGTCGATGATGTCGTCGAGCGCGCTCGCGAGGTGTCCGACCTCGGCCCGGACGTCCGAGGAGAGCCGACGGTTGTTGAGCTCGACGAAGATGCGGTGGACCTCCTCGTCGGCCTCGTGCTCGATCGTGCGGATCCGCGCGATCTTCGCGTCGCGGTCGGTCGTCGGGTCGCCGAGGAGGTCGCGGAGCGCGAGCGCGGCCCGCTGGGCGGTGAGCGAGAGCGAGCGCAGGTACGTGGAGAACCGCCGGACGAGGACGGCGAGCTCGTCCTCGCCGGACACGTCCTCGAGCGAGCGCTGCGACGTCTCGGGCAGGAGCGCGAGGGTGAGCAGGAACCCGACGAACGAGACGGCGGCGAGCAGGCCGAAGAACCACGGAAGGCCGTACACCTGGTAGAAGGTCGCGAAGACGAAGACCGCGACGACCGCGCCGATCTTCCCCGACGCCGCCGCGATCCCGTGGCCGGTCGTCCGGAAGGCGGTCGGGAAGACCTCGCTCGGATAGACGAACGTCGTCGTGTTGGGGCCGAGGTTCGCGAAGAAGAACGTGAGGCCGTAGACGGCGAGGAACGCCGGCAGGACCCCCTCGAGCGAGATCCAATCGGTCGAGAGGAAGAGGAACGCGGCGGCCATCACGCCGAAGCCGATGTACTGGAGGGGTCGACGCCCGACCCGGTCGATCAGCGCGACGGCGGCCCAGTACCCCGGCACGGAGGCGACGAGCGTGATCAGCACGTTGCCGAGCGCGAGCCGGCGCACCTGTTCGAGCGCCGGGTACGAGGCGGCGCTCGCGAAGCCGATCTGCTTCAGGATGAGCGGGTTGAAGATGCTCGTCGAGTAGAACGCGATGTCGAGGAGGAACCACGACGCCGCGGTGCCGAAGATAAGGAGCCCGTACGAGCGCAGGATCTGGCGGAACGGGACCCCGAGGCTCGAGCCGGTCGAGCTCGGGGCGACCGTGACGCCCGTGATCGCACCGACGGTCTGGGCCGCCGCCCCGGCCTTCCCCCGCGCGAGGTCGAACCGTGGGGTCTCGGGGATCCGGAGCCGATAGTAGATCGTGAGGACCGCCGGGAGCGCGCCGAGGCCCAGGATGACGCGCCAGGCGAGGTCGAGGTTCGGGACGAGGTAGACGACCCCGAGGCTCGCGCCGGCCCCGGCGAGGAGACCGAACCCCTGCATCGCGAAGACGCTCGCGACCAGGCGGCCGCGGCTCTGGACGTTCGAGTACTCGCTCATGATCGTCGCGCTGAGCGGGTAGTCGCCGCCCACCCCGACGCCGAGGACGAACCGCCAGAGGATCAGGACCGTGATCGTCGAGAGGCCGCCGAGCGGAACGCTGAGGGCGCTGCCGACCGCACCGATCGCCATCAGCGAGAGCGTGAACCCGTAGACCCGACGCCGTCCGAGCCGGTCGCCGAGCCAGCCGAACAGCACCTGGCCGACGGCCGCTCCCATCAGCGCGGCCGCCCCGAGGAGCGCGAGCTCCGACTTGCCGATCGTGCCGCCCGGCTGGAGCGCGACCAGGATCGGGATGACGAGCGAGATCACGAAGAGGTCGTAGGCGTCGGTGAAGAACCCCATCCCGGCGACGACGATCGTCCGGAAGTGGAACCGCTGGACCCGGGTCGTGTCGAGCGCGCTCAGGATCCGGCGGCTTTCCGAGGAGATTCCCGGGCGGTCGCGTCCGGGCGCAGGGGTCGCCGGGGCCACGAGGGGGTCCGACCCGTCCGGGTATTTAGAGGGTGGCCGCGGTCCCCCGACACGGGGGGCCGGCGCCCTCTCCGACAGTCACGCCCCCGGGGGTCGGCGGCCCAGGAGCCGGTCGAGCAGCGCTCCGACGTCCGCCGCCGAGGCGACCCGGGGGTTCGCGAGGCACGCGGGCGAACGCAGGACGTCGGCGACGATCCTCGGCCGCACGGCGTCGATCCGTGCGGGGTCGACCCCGGCCGCGACGAGCGTCGTCGGGACCCGGAACGTCTCGAGCAGGTGGACGACCCGCGCATCGAGCGGGCCGCGCGTCCGCTCCTCCGGGGGCGCGAGCGTCGCCGCGAGAGCCTCGAGACGGTCCCGGGCGCTGGGGCGGTCGAACTCGAGGACCGGGGCGAGGGCGATCGCGAGCAGGCGCCCGTACGCGAGCCCCGAGGGACCAACGAGCGACCGGGCGAGGGCGTGCGCGATCCCCCGCTGCGCGTTCGAGGACGCGAGCCCGGCCGAGGTCGCGGCGAAGTGGAGCGCCGCGCGGGCGTCGGGATCGTCGCTCCAGCGGAGGGCGTGCGGGAGCCGCGCGAACACCGTGGCGAGCGCGTCGGCGGCGAGGGCGTCGGAGAACGGGTTCGACCAGGCCGAGAGGTACGCCTCGAGGCTCTGCGCCGCGGTCTCGAAGGCGCCGTCGAGCACGAGCTCGCGGGGGAGCGTGCCGGCGAAGGACGGGTCAACGAGCGCCCAGTCGGGGGTCGCCGCGCGGTGGGCGAGATCGATCGGGCTCCCGTCGGCCGAGACGAGGTCGAGGGTCCCGCTCGCTTCCGCGCCGCTCCCGCTCGTGGTGGGGATCGCGACGAGCCGGGTCCGGGGCGGGTCGGGAAGGTCGAGCACGGGCGTGACGGTCCCGATCGGAACGTCCGGCCGCTCCGCGTGGAGACGGGCCGCCTTCGCCCCGTCGATCGTCCGGCCGCCTCCGACGGCCACGACCCAGTCGGGGGCGAAGGAGACGAGTCGGCCCGCGAGGCTCTCCACGGCCTCGAGTCCGTCCGGGTCGGCGAGGTCCGCGACGACCTCGACGCCCGTGTCGGATTTCGCGAGCTCCTCCAGGATCCGACGGTGCCCGTCCTGCCGCGCGATCGCGGGGTCGACCGCGACGATCGCCCGGCGAGCGCCCAGGCCGCTCAGCTGTTCGACCGCGCCGGGACCCCAGGCGATCCGGGGCGCCGTGAAGAAGCCCGCCATCCGACCGGACCCGACGTCGCCGCGACTAGACCGTCCGGCCTTCCCGGCAGCGCCGGCAGGCGCCGGTGAGCGAGTAGGCGATGCGCTCCACGGACCAGCCGTCGGGCCGTCGCCCGGCGAGCTCGGTGAGGAGGTGCCGGTCGAGCTCGTTCAGCTCGACCGACTGGATGCGGCCGCAGCTGCGGCAGACGATGTGGGACCTCGGGTCCTCGGCCAGCATGAGCCGCGAGGTCGGCGGAACGGAGATCGATACGGTGACCGGGAGCTTCGCGGGCCGGGTCCGCGCCGAGCGTCGGGCGGTCGGTCGCGAGGGTCGGCGGGCCGTTCGTGCCATCGGTCCCTCGGACTCCGCGGCGCTATTTAGGGGACGGTATGGTCGCGCCCGCTCGCGTGCGGCCGTTCGTCCGAGCCGGCCACGTGACCTCGAGAAGGCCGAAGGGTCCCTCGAAGCGGGGGTCGAACCATCGCGCGCAACGAGCGCGGAACCGGTACGGGACCGGCGACGGCGCCCCGTCCGCCCTCCTAACGCGCTCGAACCCGGGGAACCGCTTCAGGTAGACCGCCCGGGCGATCCCGACCCAACGGCCCCTCGCCTCGCGGGCGGTGCCGTAGAGTTGGCCGCCGCGCTCGGGGTCCCCCCAACGCTGGTGCGCGTCGAACAGGGCCACCGCCATCGACCGGTTCGCCTCGAGGTGACGGGCGTGGCGCGACGCGGGCCACGAATAGAAGAAGAGGTCATGCTCCGCCGACCACGCGAAATAGGCCACGTGCACGTGCGCCCGGCTCGCGGGTCCGACGGTCGCGAACGCCGCGACCCGGTGCGCGCGGAGGAGCCGCTCGAAGCTCGCGACCACCCTCGGGTCGGTCGGCGACCCGTGGGTCACCATGAAAGGCCCGGACGGCCGCCCCCGCGGGTCCCCCACCTCACGACCCGCAGCCTTTCGCACGGGATCCTCCGGCCGTCGCGACCGGGCCAAAGACTAATGAGCGCTAGGACGACGTCCAGCGTTCGGGGCCCGCTTCGCGGTCGAACGTAGGGGGGAGGTCCGCGTGCCCGCGTCCGAGAACCGTGCGTCCGAAGGAACGGCCACCCACTTGGCCCGCCTCTGGCGCGAGGACCCTAGGGGAATGGCGATCGACCTCCTGCGCGTCGGCCTCGGGACCATCTGGGCCGTCAACCTCGTCTTCGTCGTCGACCCGAGCAGCCGGTTCTTCGCCACGTTCCGGAGCACCGCGCTCTCGTTCGCCCCCCAGACCTTGGGCGGGCCGGCGGTCGCGAACTTCGTCGCCGCCCACTCCCTCGTCTTCGCCTGGGCGATCGCCGTCCTGACCGGGTACCTCGCGGTCGCGTTCCTCCTCGGGCTCACCACCCGCCTCGCCTGCTGGGTCGGTGCGTTCGCGTCGATCGGGTTCCTCCTGACCCAGTTCGTCAGCACGTTCGACGTTCCGGGCGGGACCGACGTCGGCCCGCACCCGCTCTACCTCTTGATCTACGCCATCCTCGTCCTCGGCGGCGCCGGTCGGTACGTCGCCGTCGACCACTGGATCTGGACGACCGGACGCGCGCGGTTCCCGAGACTGGCGCGATGGGTCGCCGCTCCGCGCACGTGAGGGCCGCGCGACCCCGAGGCCCTCCTCCTCCGTTCGGCGGGTCGAAAGCCTGAAGGTCGGTCCGGCCCACCGGGAACGATGGCCGCCCCGACGCTCCCGCCCCTCCCCCCGCCGCACGCGCGGCTCGGCGTGGGCGGGGTGCTCCTCCGCGACGGGCGCGTCCTCGTGAACCGGGCGGTCTACCGGGAACGATTCACCATACCGAGCGGCTACGTGGAAGCCGGCGAGAGCCTCGAGACGGCGCTCGCTCGGGAGTTTCGGGAGGAGACGGGGGTCACGGTTCGTGTCGGACGGCTCCTGCTCGCGCGCCACAAGGTCCTGACCGATCGGGAGAGCGACGTCTACCTCGCGTTCGCCCTCGACCACCTGGCGGGCGAGCCGACCGCGTGCCCGCCCGAGATCGTGGAATCCCGCGAGGTGCCGGTCGGGCAGGCGCTCGTAGCCCCGTGGATCTCCGAGCTCTCGCGGATCGCGATCCGGCTCGCGAGCTCGCCCGAGGCGGGCTGGACGCGATCGGCGTGGTCCGCGTCCGAGACGCCGGGCCTCGCCTCGGAAGCGTACTATCCGCGGCTATCGCGCTAGTCGATCCTCTTCGGACCCGCGACCGCGCACGGCCCGACCCGAGAGGCGGCCCCGGCCGGGAAGGTCGCGCGCCACGGTCGCGATGCGAGTTGCGCCGCGGCGAACGCGCGCGCCGCCGCGTGCGAGGCCGCGCCTCACGCGGCGAGGTAGGACTTCGCGCCCTGGAGGAGGAAACGGACGTCCGACGCGAGCGAGATGAACCGGAATCCGAGGTCGAGGGCGGCTCGCTTCTCTTCGGGGTCAACGATCAGCGTTCCGGGAATCTTCCCGTGTCGCTCGCAGGCGTCGACCACCCGACGCATCGCTTCGTGCACGCGGGGATTCCTCCGATCGTCCAGAAGGCCGAGGCTCAGCGTCAGGTCCTGCGGTCCCACGAAGAGGAGGTCGACGCCCGCCACCTCGGCGATCGACTCGACGTTCTCCACGCCTTCCTTGGTCTCGATCTGGACCCCGACGAGGATCCGCGCGTTCGCGGTTCGCAGGTAGGTCGAGAGCTCCGTACCGTAGCGGGACGACGCGGCGGCGGCGGCTCCCCGTACCCCCTCGGGCGGGTACTTGGCGAACGATACCAAGGCCCGGGCCTGGTCCGCCGTGCTCACGAGCGGCGCGAGGAGGCCGTGGGCGCCCGAGTCGAGCGCCTGCTTGACGAGGTACGGGTCCACGTTCCCGACGCGAACGAGCGGTGTGGGGCCGTCCGCCCCGGCGACGGCGACCATCGCGGCCAAGGTCTCGGGGTTCACCTGGGCGTGCTCCGTGTCGACCATGAACCACTCGAACCCGAGCTCCTTCAGGGCATCGAGGCAGACGACCGACGACGAGGAGATCCACGTGCCGAACGACGGGGCTCGGGAGGAGAGGAGCCGGTGCTTGAGCGAGTTCTTCACGGTGCGGACCGACCCCCGAAGCGTCTCGGAGAATAAGGGCTCCGGGAACCCCGGAGGAGCTACCGCACGCGCGAGCGCCGGCCGGTCGGTCCCCGACCGCGAGGAGCGCACCGGTCGGTCCCTCCACGGCCCGACGCGCGGGGGGGCCGCCGCGTCGGGGGGGACGGACCCGCGGAGAGGGGCCCACCGGTACGGAGGCCGGTCCGCGCCGGGGAGATCGGCCGCGGTCGTGGGCGGTTCGATGCCACGACCGTTACGGTCATCGCCGTGCGCGCCTTCGAGCTCGGGGGGCGAAGCCGACCATGAAGTGGGTAACCCGAGAGAAGGCGAGGGTCGATCGAATCGCGTGTCCGTGGTTGATCCGGAAGTTCGTGGACGCGGACGCGGAGTTCCTCTACGTCCCGAAAGAGAAGGTGATGGACGTGGCCCAGAAGGAGGGGGCCGTTCCGTTCGACGTCCCCGGCGCGGAGCTGTACCACTTTGAGGAGAACGGCGAGGAGTTCGTCAGCTTCGACGCCGTCATCAAGAAGTACCGCCTGAAGGACCCCGCGCTCCTCGAGCTCGCGAAGATCGTGCGGGTGGCGGACGGAGGGTCCGGCCGCGAGGTCGAGGCCGCGGGACTGGAGGCGGCCGCGACGGGGTTCCGGCAGATCGCCCGGGACGACCTCGAGAACCAGCGTCTCCAGTTCCCTCTCTACGACGCTCTCTACGCCTACTGCCGGTGGAAGGTCGAGGAGAAGGGAAAGCTCGAGCACACCGGAGGCTGACGCGACCTCCCGGAACCCGGCCGTCCCCCGTCCCAGGAAACGGGTCGCCAGCGTCGTCCGCGCCTGGACCGATGCCCCTCGACTGGGTTCACCGGCCGGTTTGTCGACCTCACGGCAGCCCTACGGCGCGTTCGCTGGGGAGGGGGAGCTCCTCCGCGGGGGGTCCCGCCCCTCCTCCCGTCGGCGGAGCTCGTCCACCACGGCGGAAAGGTCACCGTCGGCGCGCTCTTCGCGAAGTGCTTGACCCGCCTCGTCCGCGACAGAGCGGCGATGGCAGGTCTCCCCTCCCCCGTCCGGGACATCCACCTTGCGGCGTTCCGCCTCCCCGGATACCGGGGATCGGAACCCGTCCTCTCCCGCCCCTGCTCGCCGGGCCAGGTGACCGACGCGTGCTTCACCCGGGCCGTCCGATCTCCGACGAGTTCTATCGGTTCCGTCCGTACTACCATGGGGACCCGGAACCGGGGCCCGAGCGCCGGCCGACGTGGCCCGCTCGTTGTTCCTCGGCTACCGCCTTACGGCCGGGCCAGCTCGCCAGCTGCCGCTCCGGGAGGGTGGGCTTGAACGGAACGCCACTCCGCACGGCGTCGTTGTGGGGCGGCCGACGGCGTCCGCCGAAAAGCCCACCCTCAAGTTCGACGACCTTGGAGCCAAGCCGAACCAACCATCGACCTCGCAACCGTCCCGACTCCGGGCCGAATCTCTCGGGTCCCATCCCCGAGACCATGGATGGCATCCGACCTGGTCCTTCATGCCCGAGGTCGACGAAGAGCTCGCAGCGTAGAAAGTCCCGGCGGCCGGCTTGGAGAGGCGGCTCGGGATGCCGTTGAGGGAGATCGACCGCAGGTTCGGTGGGATCACCGGATTGCGTCTCTCGGATCCGGTCGTGATCCTCGAGGGGGACGAAACGGTCGTACGGGGGTACGCTCTGAACGCGGCCTCGATGGAGGCGGGACCTTGCGGAAACCGTGGGGCGGAACGAGGACCATGGATCCCGGGCAGGAGGTCTCGCGCGAGGAACCTTACCGGTACCGTATTCACAGCTCCTCGGGCTCGATCGTCGCGGGGATGACCAGCGCATCACACGGGCCCGTCGCAGCCCATGAGCAACCCTCACACCGGGGTCCACGCCCCGGTGTCCTTGGCCTGCGGGCGCTTGACCGATCCGGAAGATCCCACTATCGTCGCGTTCGGAAACGTACGGGGCACTCTTCAGGCTCCGCCGGTCGAAATGTTTCCGAGACTTTCCCACAGCTCCGAGGGTGCATATAGTCCGGCATTCATCCGCCCGCAACAATGTTTGGCTCCGTGGCCCGCACGGGTGAGTCCCCGCCCACCCCAATCGTGGGGATGGTCGTGGTCGGAGCCCTTCTCATCCTGGTCGAGGGCCTGGTCGAACTGGGGATCTCGAGCCAGGCGTCGGTGTATGGACTGCCCGTCCCTCTCTCCCTCTGGGCGGTGCCCGCGCTCACGATCACGCTGGCCGCCCTGCTGTTACTTCTGATCTGGCGATACGCCATCTCGCCCTCGTGGGGCCTCGGAGTGCTGTTCATCGCCCTGGGGGCGCTCAGCTTCGTCCTTGGGGGTGGCTTCCTCGTCGGGGGAATCCTGATCCTCATTGGCGGAGCGATCGCGTGCTTCGTCGATTGGGTTCAAGAACTGGTGGACCTCAACCGTCAATTCGCGAGAGCCCGGGCGACGAGTCCTCCTCCAGAAGCCCGGGGCGGTGACCCGCCGAGGACCTCGACGAAGGATACGGCGGGGCCCTGGCGTCCCGCGAAGTCCGCCGGTATCGTCGTCTATCGCCCCTGCCCATCCTGCGGGGCGCTGAACCGACAGGAGTTTACCGTGTGCCCCTCGTGTGGGAAGTCGATCGAATCGTGAGACCGTGGCCGATCCATCGCTCGAGTCCGCGCGCATCCCGCGCGTTCCATACCGTGGAGCGTTACCGTCCTCCGCTCGTGCCGTTCTTGGACCGAAGGATATCGTAAGGGGGATGCCCGCTCGGCATACGATCTCGCGGCGATCTCATCTCGTGGCGAACGCGGGTCACCGCGCTCGTTCCCCCGGCGGCCTCCCAGCTCCGTCCGTACTGAGGTCGCGGCCCGCGGCTCGGCAGGATTAAGCGTTCTCCGCGATTATCCAGGGTCGGCGGGTCGAGAGGCATCGCCCGTTGGGGAAGATCCATGGAACGGGCCGCCGCCCTCCGGCACACGCGATTCCGCGGGGTATCGGTGGTGACGGGCATCGCGATCGCGGTGGCGATCGTCGTAAGCATCGGACCGCCGGGGTTTCTCCTTCCACGCGCCACGGGTTGCCAGCTTGGGGCGGAGCTTGGCCGCTACACCATCTGGACGCCGACCACGCTCGTCAACATCCCCGATGGCGGAAACATCAGCACCGCCCACAACGAGTGGAACCTCACGATGACCTCGGGTTCCCTGACGACCAACCCCCTCCAGCCATTCGGCAACGAGATTCCGAGCAAGGTGGGCTTCGAGACGCGTACGACCGCGGGGATCGCGGCCGAGTACGGCGACTTCAATTGGACGTTCTATCGCACGGTCAATGCCTCGGAGATCGGGGGTGTCGGCGGTCCGTGCACGCAGCCGTACATCGCCGAGATCGGCATTCCGGGCGGCGCCTGTGGCGGCTTCGATTACGTTCCGCTCGCTAACAACGCGAGCGATGCGGTCCCGCCGCACGTCTGGAATGGTACCTCGACGTTCAATGGCAGCGAAACCTATCCCGGTTGCCCTCGGGCGACGTCGGGGACCTACGTGTGGTTCGACTCCTCCTATCATGCGAACGGGACGGGGTCCTTGCAGCCGGCCCGCTGGGACCTCTGCAACTCGACGGGATCCTTCCCGCTGACGTTGAGCGGCGTCGCTCGGGTGCCGATTGTTGTCACCGTGCCCTACGACGGTGGTCGTATTTCGGCGCGCGGCGTCCTGACGTGGTACATTCCGCCCTCGGCGTTCGGCTCGACAGCGGAGTACGACGTACCGGGTGGTTGGATCTGGATGATAGCGCCGGTCGGCCCCGCAGCGTCGGCCATCGACCCCGCCCTCGCCTTGCCGGCTCTGGCGGCCTTCGAACGATTGGCCTGCTGATGGGTCCCGGCTGGCTCGCTGCCCCTCTCCGAGCGCCGATGGCGGTCGAGCTATCGGACGCGCGCGCCCACCACCACGGTCGCGCCGAGGATTCCTTTCCCGCGCTCTCGGCGCGCTCTTGATACCCCGGTTCGATATCCCCGTCCAGTGGACGATCTAACGGCCCTGGGCTTGTACTTTGAACGAAAGAGCGTACTTTGGGCGTCGACAGAAGGATCGGTAGCGGCGCACCTCCACCGGATCGGCCGAAACGGGTTGGTCGCCGAGTTTCGCTCTGACCCAGATTTCGACGTAGTCCGTCGCTATCTACATCGAATGAGCGACGCGCAGTACGTTCATGATGCGGGATACTCCGAAATCAGGACGAAGGTGCGGGAGTCGATATCGGGAACGCCCGGCAGCCTGAAGGGAGTTCAGGGACCGGTCAGCCTGATCGTTCGGGCCGCCCTGCTTACCTGCGGCGTCGCACCGTTCGGTGAACGGCTTGTGAGGATTGTGGGAGCCCTTCCGCGAAGCCGGTAGCGGACACTCGACCGGCGTCGGGGATGGGCTCGGGTCCAAGTTACGAACGTATCGGCTCTCGCGCGCATCGCGTCCGCCATCGGCCTTGTGGACCGGGGACGGAACGTATCATGTCCGATGAGACCCGCGGCCTTCTTCGGCCGCCGGTACGCCGCTTCGCTCGACAAGGTTGGAGGGAGCTCGGAGCCCAATGGCACCTAGTGCTTCTCAGCAGGAGGCCCCACGGGTCGCGCGGGACCGAGGAGCATCAAAGCCCTATTGCGACGTCGGATCGTAAGACAGCTCGAACACCTTGCCGTCCGGCGTGCGAAAGTGCTGCCACGCGTAGCCACTGGGGCTGTCTCTCTCAACCGGCCCCATGAGTTCGATTCCGGCGGACCGCAACTCCTCACGGGCCGACTCAATGTCGTCCACTCTGAACCCGCATACCACTGCGTTTCTCTCAAACTGTTGGGGAGGGTGGCGGGACCGGGGCCCGAAGATCTCGAACTTGTCTCCGTTCGGAAGTCGGTAGACCGCGAAGTCCGGGGCCTCGTGCACGGCGGAAAGTCCGAGGGTCCGCTCGGCGAACCGCTTCATGGACTCAAACGAGTCGGTCTTGACGCCGGCCCAGGAGATCCCTTCAACCTTCATCGGTACGACACCGCCCCCGCTTCGACTCCGCTACGGAGATCAGAGCCATAACCGAGGCGCCCGCGATGGGTGAGCCTCGCAGAGCAGCTCCCGCGCTCGGTGCGGCCGCTCATCGGCCGGACGGTTCCGGCCACAACCTCACGCCCGCGCCTCGCTCGAGCGCTTCCTTGTTCTGCCCGGCGAGGGTCACGGGACACGGCGACTCTTGTTTCTCGGCCCACTCCTCGGTGGGCCGCCGCGCTCACCCAAGGTCGATGACCTCGGTCGGACACGCAACGACCGGCGAATGATACCGCCTCGAAGGGCAGACGCGATGCCTATGCGGTCGGGTGTGTCCTTGGCACCGCACGGGGAGCCGTTCGGAAGACCTTCGAAAGCAGCGTGCCCCCGATCAGCAAGACGGCCGCACTGATCGTGATCAGTGCGACCTCCAGCAGCACCGCGACGGCCCCGGTGAGAACCACCGTGAGAGTGACCCCGACGGACGCGACGAATCCCGTTACGAAAGTCCACCGTACAACGTTCTCGATCCGACTTCCGCCGAGCGTGCCCGCAAACATCGGAAGCGCGGAGTTCAGGAGGGGGTACCCTACGCACTCCGTTGCGATGAAGAGGCCGTTAGGAGTCTATTCATAACAATATGAAACGTTCTTGTAGTTTCACGCCCATGCTGTCTCCATGGCCGAGCCCTCC